>JABLXA010000019.1 GCA_013178415.1 Bacillota bacterium
AAATCGTATCACTTGTCGTCACTATTTTGAGCTTATGCAGATGGACAATGTGTCTAGCTGGGCTTTTGCCTTACTCGACACCCCAAAATGATCGAAAAATAGGCCTGGGTTGCGGAAGTTGGGCTAGTTGTTCTTCGGAAGGGATCTTGTAGCCCGGCAACCACTCGCCTGATTCGATTTTGGACCTTATAAACTCTTTAACTTGATGGTAGATAGGAACTAGCGAATATCTCTCAATGAGTTTCACGATTCGATCTCTCCTGTTGCGCAAATGCGTAAAGCGACCATTATGCGTAAGAATGCCTGTATTCTGCCGTATTAGCGGTGGTCGGTTAGCCCTTCAGTCCCTCTCGTGCGCCTTCATAGAACCTGTTCTGTATCAATATGAAGAAAATGATAGCCGGCAAAGCGGTTATCATGGCAGCGGCATTATAGACGCCATAGGTAGCAACCCGAAGGGTTGCAGGGGTAGATGGAATACTGGTGGTTATTATTACGGGCAGTGTATATTTGCTAGGAATAGAAATCATAGTACGGGCGTAAATGAAGTCTCCCCAGACAAATAGGAATGAATTTACAGCAGTCAAGATGATCCCGCCGCCAGCTAGCGGGAGCATTACGTACCAGAGCATCTGAGAAGTAGACGCGCCATCGATCCTGGCGGCGTCTTCAAGGTCACGAGGAATCCCTAGGAAGACCTGTCGCATCAAGAATATATTCGCAGGTAAGGCCATCGCCGTGAGTAGCAAAGCCAGACCCCAAAGGGTATCTTTTAGCCTTAGCAAACTCATGATATGCCACTGGGCGATAATTCCGGCCGTAAGTGGCACGAATTGAAGGAGTACGATCATATTGAAGATTCTGTCTCTATGGCGGAAATCCACTCTGGAAAAACCGTATCCCGCGAGGGTTGCGCATGTCACAACCAATATAACCGCAAGTGCACTTACTACCAAGCTATTCAAAATGGCCTGCTTGTAATCTATGACAGAAGTCTCGAAAAGAAACCTGTAGTTGGAGAAGTCGAGTCTCTTTGGCAGCAACCTGGGAACTAGCGAGTAGATCTCTTGTATGGTTTTAAAAGAGCTAGAAATTGTCCAAAAGATAGGAAAGACAACAACTATAGCGGTCACCGCTAAGACGAGATTCATGATCAGCTGTTGCCTTGTTTGAAACCCCAACATAGATCTTCTTTTCACCACGAAAGATGCATCGGTTGCGTTCATACCTGATGCCCCCTCTCAATCTCTATCTAGCTTCATCGTTCTCATTACGATAGTGGCTATCGCCAAGGTAAATAAAGATAACGTAAGGTTAATAGCTGCCGCATACCCTAGACGCTGTTCACCCCATATCGAAACCTCTGTGGCGTAATAAGGGAGTATTGATGTGGCCCTTGCGGGACCACCACCTGTCAAAGCTGTAACTTCTGCCAGTCCACCAGCCAACACACCGGCAGATTGGACGAAAATCAGAAACAACATGTTCTTTATCGATGGAAGATCCACATACCAGAACCGTCTCAAGGTATCTGCTCCGTCAATCAGTGCTGACTCTTTAACCTCACGTGAGATATTATAAAATCCTATTAGATAATAAAACATACTTGCCCCAAAATTTCTCCAAATGACGGCTATGGCCAATGCAAACATAGCAACCTCGGGACTAGTAAGCCATGGTATAGGTTCAATCCCAAACTTCCCCAAGAAAGCATTTAGATATCCGTTTTGCTCGTATAGGGCTTTAAACATAGTCATTCCAGCGGAGAGCGGTATAATTACCGGAAGATATAAGAGTACCCTATAAATTCGTGCGGCCTTAGGGGATTTTAATTCAGCAATCAGCCAGCCTGTAGCCAAAGCCAATATTTGAGTAACTGGATAAGTATATAAAACATATTTTGCTGATATAACAAGCCCTTGCGCCACCCTATCATCGCTGATCAATTCCCTAAAATTCGCCAACCCTACCCATTTTCCAGTAAGCGTGACGCCTCTAAAATCCATAAATCCCAACACTATACCCCAAATGATAGGCCAAAAATTGAAGATGAAAATGAAAATCAACGCAGGTAACACATACACGAGGCCACTCCATTCTCTAGTTTGATGCTTGACAGGTATCTGCATCTCCAATTCCTCCTAAAGGCGGGAAGCCTTCCGGCTTCCCGCCTTCTAATCTCCCCATATCGGATACTCTATCATTTGAATATCAGTTTGGAAAGCTGTTCATCTAGCTCCTTCTTGGCGCCCTTCATTGCTTCCATAGGATCCTTGATCTTACCAGAGAGATATTTCTCCGTCCATGGCCTTATGATCTCTATCTGTGCCCAGAAATTGGTTGTATTTATAATCGGAGTAGCCTCTTCCAAAACATCTGCCATGTCCAAGGCCCAATCCAAATCTTTACTTCCGGCAGCTAGACGATTATATGGAGTTCTATACGGAGGTAATTTCCCACTCTCAAATATTTTCTTCCACGTAAAATCGTTTGTAGGCCCAAACGCCCAAATCAGAAAGTCTACAGCTTCTTGAGGATGAGGTGCGTCCTTGTATAGATAGGCTGGGGTGCTCCAGAACACGGTACCGCCCCCGACATCCTTTGGAAGCCTGGTGAGTCCCGAGTTCTCCTTGCCTATAGTCTGGTATGCCCAGATTCCCGCCGAATGCTGGTATACAAACATTCCATATTGGCCTTTCAAGTAGGGTTCTGCAAAGGCGTCCCCGGCGTAAGGGTACCACATACTCGTGGGCATAGATAGCCCTTGTTCTATCCATTGCTTGAGCAAAAGGCAGGTCTTGATCATTCCTTCGCCGGTGACATCTACTAGCCCGTTGGGAAGGAATGGCTTCTTCGTAAAGGTCTGTTGAATTGCAGCAGGTCCTCTATGGAAGGGAATTATGGTTGTAGAGATTCCATAAATTTTTTGTGCCTTGAAGGCATTTACAATCTTCTTGGCAAGAGCATTTACATCCTCCCAGTTGGTCACTGGAGGCTTGTCATATCCAACCTTTTTAAGGATGTCTTTTCTATAAAGAAGGGCGTCTATATCAATAGTTATTGGCATACTAGCAAAGTATTTATCCCTAAATTTGGTTTCTCCCAGGACTGATGGCAGCATGTCCTTCTCAATCAGAGCGGCATCTTTCTCCTTGGAATTCTTTATATATTCATCCATATACTGATACATCCCACCAATGAACCCTGGGGCCGTATCTGTGGCAGGCCACCCTCCAAGGAGCAGGTTCCACTCCATTTTCTTTTCACTTACGAGCTGCTTATATTTTTTCAAATCCATGCCAACATCTTCAAATACAATCTTGACATCGGGTCGGATCTTCTCATATTGCGCCGCTAATTCCTTGAGCGGCCATTCCGCCTGTACCCAGCCCATGGCATTTATTTTAACAATAGTCTTAGGAGCGGCAAATGCAGCAGAAGTCAAACTGAGCCCAATGAGAACCCCAAATATCAGCACCGCAATAAAAATCCTCTTCACTTAATTCTACCTCCCCTATGGAATTTTACGAATTCATAAATAAATAGAATAAGATGGGACAACAACGCAGGCTGATACCTATCGAAGGAAGATCTTGGCTCTGCCTTATCACCCCCTCATTAAGGCGTGATTAGCGCGAGGCGCCCTCTGTAGGCGGCTCCTCCTGCTCCATGAGTGGAATTGGCAAAACCCAGGCGAGAAATCAATAGTGTATACTCCTCTAGCTGTATATACTTCTATACTATATGGAATATTCCTTCCGAAATTCTGATTCTTCGTTTAAAATTCTTCGAAACCTAATATTCAAGGCCGATCAGGACAAGACCGAATATTCTCTGATCCAGGCCGGCAATATATGGCTTCCTATGCGGAAAAGGCTTGATCCGGAGAAAACAAGCAAAACATACCTTGATACCTCCATTCCGGTGCTAGATAATAGAGGTGCAGGTAAATCGGCGAGAAAATGGGGTATACACGAATGAATCCACGAGATCGAGTCATCAAAACACTGAGGTTTGAAAGCGTCGATCGAGCCCCCCGCGACCTCTGGTACTTGCCCGGAGTTGAAATGTTTAGGAAGAATGAGCTTGATGAAGTGCTCCAGGAGTTCCCTCCAGACTTCGCATCCCCCCGCTATAGGTATGGTAAATCAAGGCGTGCGCGCGGCATCCCCAATGTGATTGGCGAATATGTAGACGCCTGGGGATCTGTATGGACGGTAGCAGAGCCGGGAGTTATAGGTGAGGTGAAGGCCCCACCACTGGCTGATTGGTCGGCCCTCGATTCTTATACGCCTCCATGGGAGCTTCTTGAAGAAGCCGACTTATCGGAAGTGAATCGGAGTTGCGCCGAGACTGACCGGTTTGTAAAAGTGGGGACTGAAACGAGGCCTTTCGAGAGGATGCAGTTCCTCCGGGGGACTGAGAACCTCTTTCTTGACCTGGCATATGGCACAAAAGAGGTATATAGGTTGCGGGATATGCTGCATGAGTTCTTCATAAGGGAAATGGAAATGTGGGCTAAGACAGATGTGGACGCAGTTGCGTTCATGGATGACTGGGGGGCACAAAAGGCGCTTCTCATCTCGCCAGAACTCTGGCGCAGTTTCTTCAAACCACTTTACAAGGATTACTGCGATATCCTGCATTCAGCAGGCAAGTTCGTATTCTTCCATTCTGATGGCAATATCGAAGTAATTTACCCGGATCTCATCGAGATAGGAATAAGCGCGCTGAATTCCCAGCTTTTCTGTATGAATATAGAGGAACTTGGACGAAAGTATGGAGGCAAAATCACCTTCTGGGGCGAAATAGATAGACAGAAGATCCTTCCCTTCGGAAGCACGGATGAGGTTAGGCAAGCGGTAAGGCGCGTCCGGAGGGCGCTTGATACAGGGCATGGGGGCGTGATAGCCCAGTGCGAATGGGGGGTCAAGGATCCAAAGGAGAATATCCGCGCTGTGTTCGATGAATGGCTCAAAAGAAAGGAGCATGCTGCTGGCAATGAATAACATATCGCCCTTCGAGGTCAAAGGAAACTGGTACAAAGGTAACCTTCATTGTCATTCAACCGTGTCCGATGGGAAGCTGGCCCCGGAAGATGTGGTTTCCCTTTATCGTGGCAATGGGTGGAATTTTCTCGCCTTCACGGATCACCGTGTTTTTGCGGACTGGAACAAGCTGGGCGATGAGGATTTTCTCATAATCCCGGGCGTAGAATTAAATGTTGACGCAAGTAAAGAAGGCCGTCCGATATGCTATCACATTCTGGGGATCCAGGGAGGTAAGCCGGGGCAGCATGCCCGACTTGTAAGGGAATTAAGGCACGGGGATAGATGGGAACCTGCAGTCTGGCAGGGAATAGGTAGTGTCCAGGCTTTGATCGACGAGCTCAAATCAAGGAATAATCATGTGATCCTCTGCCACCCTGTCTGGTCCCTGACCGAGTTCGAGGATCTCAAGGACCTGGAGGGCTACTTTGCGATCGAAATCTACAACCATGGGTGCGAACTCGAATGCCATACCGGCCTTTCCACCCTATACTGGGATTCGTTGCTGAAGCGAGGGAAGAGGATCTGGGGCGTTGCAGTCGACGATGCTCATCACCGCATCCAGGACGAATGTGGGGGTTGGGTAATGGTCAAGGCGCCGTCGCTCACTCGGTCTGCAATCGCTGAAGCGCTGGTCGAGGGGCGATTTTACTCCTCAAGCGGACCCATTATAGAGGGTTTTGGGATTGATGACGGCGAGGCATTCGTGCGGAGCTCTCCGGTTAAATCGATCCATTTTATGACCGGGCCTTCAAGAGGGGAAAGCTTCCACGCCGCTCCTGGAGAATCTATAACGACCGCAAGATACAGGCTTAAGGGTAGCGAACTCTATGTCCGTGCCGAATGCGTAGATGGTCATGGAAAGACCGCCTGGACGAACCCGATCTTCCTTGCTCCCGTTTCATAAAACCTGAGGATATTCCCTCGATTACAAAGCAAGAGTCTCTCTGGTTCCAGGGGTAGTTCGTAACAAATTTCGGCAAATCCGGTAACTGCCTGGAGGCGATGTTGATGTATAAAGACCCTGTAGATTACGTCAATCCCAACATCGGCACCATAGGCCACCTGCTCACCGCTACATCCCCGACAGTCATGCTTCCGCATGGCATGGCTCAAGTTGCACCCATCACAACACCCGGCATTATGGATAGATACTTGGCCGATAAGATCTACGGTTTCCCAGTTGCCAATGTGGGGGGAAGATCCTCAGCTGCGGCGGCCATAATGGCAACCAATGGCGCAACCGAGATAGAACCCGCCAAATATGCTTCCACGTTCGATCATGACCTGGAGATCGTTTCGCCATATCATTATTCGGTTCTCCTGGAAGACTACGACATAATAGCGGACTGCACAGTGACCGCTCATGCCATATATTACCGATTTACCTATCCAGGGAATGCCCAATCACATATAGTATTGAATATGAAGGACAGCTCTGAATTGGAAATACTAGATGCCACATCGCTCACTGGATATCTAGAGAGTTCAGGAGTCCGCCACTACATATACATTGAGTTCTCCAAGCCATTTCAATCTTGCCGAACATGGCATGGTAGCACCATAATTATGCTATAATTATGTTGTGATTATAGCAAGGGAGTTGAGCGTATGCCACAGATAAGACCCATCGCCGAGTTAAGGAATACAAGCAAAATTTCAAAGATCTGCCACAACCAATCGGAACCTATATTCATCACCAAAAACGGATATGGTGATCTAGTGATTATGAGCATGGAAACCTATGAAAGGCAGTTCGCGCTTGTAGATGTTTATAAAAAACTGGGCGAAGCTGAAAAGCAGATCGCAGACGGAGTTCCCCTGTTGGCGGGAGAGCAGGTGTTCAAGCGTTTGAGGGAAAAATATGCAAAATAGTTATCAGCTGAGATTTACACCAATCGCCGAGGATGATTTGAAGGGGATATACCGATATATTTCAGAACATCTGGTTGCCCCAGAAGCCGCCAATGGCCTGATGGATGATATTGAGGCCTCCATCCTGCGGCTCAAGGAGTTTCCTTATTCAGGCAGCCCTGTCACGGATGATATTCTAAGTAGCCGTGGCTACCGCAAGCTGATTGTCAAAAACTATATTGTCTTTCACCTGATTGACGAGGTAGAAAAACAGATTGTTATTATGCGTGTGCTCTATGGCGCGCAGAAGTATGAAGGTATACTGTAACGGGCACAAAATCAAATAAAAGGGCCATCGATCGAGCAGGAGGGGGTGTCTGGCCCCCGTCCCCTCATACCACCGGACATGCGGACCCTCTTCCACTGCCCCCCAAAGGCACGCTCGCATCCGATGCTGTAACCATTGATTGAGCTCCGTAACAAGAGTTTCCCGTCTATAGACATAACTAGGAAACTCCCGCTAGACGGTTTGCTTATCTAATTGAATGGCCCGACGAGAAAGGGCATTAAGACCAGCTATTATCTCATCAATGGTCGGCGGGCATCCGCTGACAAACTCGATAAGATCTTCTGGATTTTTCTCTGTCATTTTGCGCACCCTGTGAGAGTGGTGTCTACAATAACCTTGCTGGCAATCTCCAACCGCAAGCAGGTAATCATCCATTCGAGCCAGGTTCTTGCTCCCTCTCAATATCTCTCTTCCCCCTGCCAGCACTCTTATGCTTGAGAGATCGTCCCTAACAGAGTTGATCACTCTATTGGCCAAGTCAATACATTTCCTGCATACCACATCGAAGGAGTCAAGAATCTCGTAATATCTGCGGCCAGAAGGCGGACAACCCCCAATCCAGATTCCCTTCGACCGGTACTCTTCTCTGATACAATCACCCAGAAGCACTGTACGGGGATTCACGGTATCCGGCATATCCCAGGGGCCAGGCCCATATACAATATCCACTGATTCCAGCAGGACATTAGGACGGGCGAACCTATACACTCCCCCTTCAGCGATTGACCTGCATCCTGAGCAAGACTCGAGGTCGAAGAGTCTCAACTTGCCGCCGGAATCTTTCATTAGCTGCTGCGCAGGAGTCATGAACGGACATTCTGCATCTCTTATATTCAGCCCCCTGATCAAGATATAGTCGAGAGCATCCGTCCCTATCCCCCTTTGCGCTGCCCAGCGCAAATATCGAATTCTCGGATTCTGTTTCATGACACGTGTGCAGACAGTATCCACCGCCACAGGGTCATTTCCGACTATTATGATATTGGCATGAATCGGATGATCAAAATCAGTGCCACCTGCCACCCCTTCTGCCCCAGTCCTCCCATCGACGATTACCAGGTCAGCCGGCTTGATTCGATTGATGTCAACAAGGCATTCTTCCAATGCTCCATCCCTGTGAACTTCAGTTTTGTCAGTATCAGGTATCAGTCCAAAAGTATTCTTGAGAGCAACAGTAATCCCGCATGCTACATGGGTCTTAAGGGCAGGCACATTTATGAAAACATCGCTTTCAAGGAATATCCTGGGCAAATGCACAGTTTCCCTGTAAAGCGCGTCTTTAAGATGAACATCAACATATTCCACGTTGTCACAATCCACTAGTTCTACATTAGCACGTCTCGCCATATCGAAATAGCCTAACCTTTGGAACGCCTCAGCCGTCCGTATCTCATTTCCGGCCCCTTCCCCCACGATTATCCTCGCCGGACCTACCTCCTTAACCAGCTTGACGACAGCTTCGACGATCCCTACACCCGTCGTCCCGCCAGATTCTGCAGGGGCTCCTGCAGTAAGATTGGGCTTTATGAAGACTGTATCAGTCTTTTTGATATAGCGTGCAAGTCCGCCAACCATGTCTATGCAAGACCGGAGGGTACTTTCCAACTCACCATCTGTCCGGGCTATCACCACTTCAGAGAAAAGCGTCCTTGTCGTCTTGAGCATGGATCGACCATCCTTTCGCTACATCCCCACAGTCCGGACAGAGACGCGGCGGACGAACACTGCCGCCGCGCCCCCGTCGATCAGCCGGTGATCTATGACCAATCAGCGAGACTTACCCATTAGCAGCTCAAACCGAGTGATCTTCAAACCTATCGCTCACTTTTTCCATGGCTCTTCCTCGATGAATGTTTATGCATATAGGGCTTGGCCTTTGTTCTGCAAAATATCGCCTCCATATGAACGTGGTCAGAAATCAATGTTTTTCTGACGCAGATACTCGACCGCGGCGCGCACGGCCTTCCTATATTCCTCCAACACCTCAAAACTCCGACGTTCGAGGCGACTCGGCTCACCCAAAAGTGCTGTTAGACCCCCGTCAACCATGAGAGAGACGCCCGTAACATATCGAGATTCGTCACTTGCAAGGTAAACACACGCCCAGGCAACATCTCTCGGTTCCCCGACTATGTGTAGTGGCTGATTAAGCTCCCTGTATTCCCGTTCCAAAGCTTCGATTTGTTTAGCCTTCTCTATTTCTCCGAGATCCAATAGGGCCTGCTTCAGCCTGCCTTTACTAACATCAATAGCCCCTGGGTTACAGCTATTGACGCGGATTTTATAGGGGGCCAGCTCAATTGCCAAAGCACGCGTCATTGCGTCTAGCGCGCCCTTGGAGGCGGCATAGGCTGACCACATCGATGCCCCGGCTTTCCCGTGGACCGAACCTATCTGGATGATGGATCCGCCGCCCACGGCCTTCATATACGGCACTGCAAAGTGGATAGCAAGCCACCCGCCCCTGACGTTTGTGTTCATAACATCATCAAAATCAGAAAGCGCCCTTTCAAGCGGACCATCGACCTGATGAACAAATGCCGGGATCCCTGCATTGTTGACAAGGATGTCCAGGCGTCCAAAGGTCTCAACAGTGGAGACAACCATGCGCTCAACTTGGTCTACCTCACGGATATCGGTTTGGATCGCCAGGGCTTGGCCGCCAGCCTGGCGAATCTCCTCCGCCACGTCTTTGATCTTCTCCAGTGTGCGGGCCGCCAAAGTAACGCTCGCCCCTTCCCTGGCGAAAGTGCGAGCAATCTCAGCCCCTATCCCCTGTCCACTCCCTGTTACAATCGCTACCTTTCCAGACAACCGCAACCGTGTCCCCTCCTATACCGACAATAGCTGCAGATCATCGGAGATCTCCAATCAAATAGTATACAGCATCCTTGGACGCGCGATGGGAGACTATCTAGATGATTGGCCGCGGCGCACCCGACATTCGCGCCATATGAGCTTAATACATTAAATCTCTCCACGACTGAAGCCGCGGGATTCTGCGACTCGGACCTTTTCGCGCCGCTATGTATAAGGTCTCCAGCACCTATGAAATGGCACGATCCTCCAACTTCTATCTCTCGATTACCTTATATCTTTTGACTGTCTTGGCCCTTTTCCTGCATATGCTTTTTTCAACCTATGTGGGATTTTACAGCGCATCGTTAGACTCCTGACTGGCGCACGGCCGGAAGAACATGAAGTCTAAGCAGAAAAGGACAAGGAAGGCAAAAGATGCATGATCTTCCTACCAGGATAAAGTCTCTCTTTGATAAAAGTCGCGGAAATGACATAGTATTTCTTTGAAAGATCAAATGGGGACTGAATTCTAGATTATGCTTGACGATACTACTATATCGCAATATACCAAAAGGATTGAAGATATCCTCAAGGAATTCACTGAACAGATCGTAGCTCTACGGAGAAAGGGAGAGCTGACCATGCTCGATGACACTAAGATATCGCAATGCAGAGCGGATATAGAAGGTATTTTGAGAGGATTCATTGAACAGGCTGAGGCTCAACGGAGGAAAGGAGAGTTGACCATTGATTCCGTGGAGAAACTGATAGCGGAGAATATGTCCGTAGTTGCTGAAAAAATCATGGATCTCGAAAAAACTCTTCTGGCCGAAACAAAGCCCGAAAATAGCGGGGAAGATCGTCATCCAACTTGCGACAGAAAGATGACCAAAAGCAAGGCGGACTGAGAGCGCACAGATAATATCCGGAGAAGATGGGCAGGCGTGGCTAATTCCTCGCCACCTCAAATCAGGGGTGACGTATTTTTAGGCAGGCTTTGTAAGAAGATGGCGAGGATTTCGGCAGCCTCCCCTCAGAAGTGGTGAAATGGTCGTCAGGTCGGGGTGATTCTGGGAGATCCTGGGTAGGTCTTACCTACAGGTAGCTGAAATCTCGTCAGGTTTCGTCGAGAGGTGGCGAAAATGCCGCCAGTCTTCGCTCCCGGGTGGCGGAATCCTCGCCACCTCATATCCAAATTGGAAAATTCAAGGAGATGATTATCCATCATAATACAGTTTATGGTATATATTGGGTCAAGGTGACGATATTTCGATCAGGCTGGGGGCAAGGCTGACGATATTCTAGTCAAGATGATGGCGAAGCTGGCGATGATTTCGCCAGTCTGCGATCAAGGGTGTCGCGATATTCATCACCCCCTGTGATAGTCTTGTCGCACCAAGCTACTGGCACGACGCGAAGAAATATGTTACCAATAAATTTACCCTCTGGGCCATCAGGAAGCTTTGCCCCCACGGCTGAAGCATGAATTGAGTGAGGCTCATAAGTATGATAATCTGGAATTGAAGCACACCCCTAGACTATGTCGTCTATCAGGTCCGGAGGTCGTTCGTGCCTTGGAAGGGCTAGGCTTTGTGCAGGTACGCCAACGGGGGAGCCATGTCGTGTTAAGGAAACAGATACCAGAAGGGGATGTATGCTGCGTTGTACGAATATTGAAATAGGGGAAATATCCGATGGAAGATAGCAACACCCTAGAGCCCGGGAGTACATACGGTACCTGGGGTCTTTGTTTTACTAGCGGTAAAGTCAATGGTATTTGAAGAGTCTCTTCACAATGGGGTAACCCTTTTGATCTTCTTAATCTAGCGTGCCAAGGACATAGAAGTCGAGGGCTCGATTCACTTCCATGCGGATCACATCAGTATCATCCAGTTTCAGGTTGACTGCAGAATCCAATATATCTCTTGTGAGACCCTCCACGATCACATTGGCATCTCGTGCAGCTGCGAGATTCCTGCTTGAAAATCAAAATTCTTGCTCCGGCGGAGGAAATCCCATAAACTCAGAGAAGCAAATATAGCGGTGAATTTCCATGGCCAAACAGAAATCAGGACGAGTTGATATAGAATGTGATTTGCATGGTTTGACGAGGGATGAAGCGTGGATCGAACTCCAGCAGGTGGTGGCCCTCTTGCGAAGACGCAAGAAGGGGCGCGCCCGCATAATCCATGGTTGTGGCGAGGTCCTGTCGGAGATGGTATATGAGTTTGCTCAGCAAGCGCCGGACCTACAGATAGAGCAGGAGCGAAACAATGCAGGGGCTAGCATCATAGAGTTAATACCGGGCCGCGCGAGAGATTTTGGGCTACTCGTATGACATTGGCCTCTTATCCTGATGCAGCGCATATGTTTGCAGTTGTTGATGCCGGTACGACATTGGCCTCTCTTATACTGATGGGAATAGGTCATTGCAAATAGCCTGATATCCACACTGACTGCACAACCTCGAGTTCCCTCTGAGTCCTTTGAAGCCTTCAACCGCTTCCATTTCGCTGCATACCCTGATTGCATATGTTTTTGCGGCCTCAAGTGCATCGAGTGAAATATCACACCCATGCACTATGTCTGGGAACATAAAATAAATGAAGGCCTTTTCCACAAGAATGCCTGCAGCTCGCAGCGCCATGGCATACACCCTGCTCTGGAGTTCATATACAGACAGTACCTCTGAAATCCCGGACTGATCAACGACATTTGTCTTGAAATCGACCAGGATTGCCGGATCTGTTCGCGCCCCTCCAGTATAGATCACTCTATCAGCAGCGCCCCTGAGGAAGATATTATCTGAGAGCCGGAAGACGAAAGGAATCTCATTGTCCACGGGCACCCCGTCTGCGACATATTTGAAAAAGTCGCTCTCAAGGTAATGCTGGATTATGCCCATGAGACTTTCTTTAGCCGGATGGAGCTGCGATTCCGGCACCCCTTCGGCCTTCAACGCCCATTCTAGGATTTCTTCAACTTCTCCGGCCCTTCGCAATCTCTCACAAACCCTATGGATTACATTTCCCCTGACAATCGGAGGGAGAATGAGCCTTTCGCCAGAAGCCAGCTGATCATCATCCGAGATGATTGGAACTACTACATCCGTTTCTTCAAGAGTCATACCTGATTGTGGAAGGGACATCCTATATTGAAAGAAGAACCTCCTGGGGCATTCATGATAGGCCATCAAGGCCGATACCGAGAACCTCGATATGCGCCGCCCCCGATGAGGGAGCGGATTTACCTGCTTTAAGAGGGTGGCTGCTGGTTCGCAAGATAGGTTTTTATGAGCCACGAGCGCATATTCAGCCATCTTTTGTGCCCATCCGGCCCTTTGCAAAGGCGCATGGGGCCATGGAGGAACCATGCCGCCCTCGCCCGCAGAATCTGTCGCGCTCCCGCCTTCAGGCACTGTCACGATCTGTAATTTGTCTTGAGGTACCACATCCTGCAGCCACGAAAGCCAGGTGTCCCCCTTTGCTTCCGAAGGATCCTGGCCATTCAGTGAACCCACCATGATAAGGCAGTCTTCGGCCCTTGTCGTCGCCACATATAAAATGCGTTTAGATTCCTCGCGGTCCTTCTGGTCATCCAGAGAATGAATCCTCGTATATGCGCTGGTGTCTATCCAATCATCCCCAGGATCTAACACATGGCCAGTATTGGGGATTTTCATGCCGACGCCCATTTCCAGGTCAAAAGAGAATATATCAGTATTTCGTCTACGCTGGTGGGCAATGTCCGGGACGATTACCACTGGAAATTGTAGGCCCTTCGCCTTATGAATGGTCAGCAGTTTTACGGTATCTCCTTCCTCGACCTCCAGGGTGGCCTCCTCCTCGCGAGCCGAGATCTCCTGGAGCCTGGAGATATTATCGAGGAAGCCTCCGATGCTAGAATACCGGGTCCGGGAGATCTCGCCGGCAATGGAAAGAATCTTTCGGACATTGGACACTGCCTGCGCTCCGTCCGGCCGGGTGACGAGTACATTCTCAAAACCAGAACGAATGAGAAGAGTCTCGATCATCTCCCCGGCATTATGGCAGGCTCGCATCTGTTTCAATTCCTGCATAATCATACGAGCCCAGTTCAACTTCTCCTTTTCTTCATCTGGCATACTTGCGTGGGCCCGATCAAAATTCGCCCCCTCTGCGTCGATCCCTCTCCAGAATGCATATGCCAGTGGCGGGGATGGGGAATCCCCATTAGCGCTCCAGGCCAGACGGAGGAGAGTCTCATCCGAGAGGCCGAAAATCGGAGATCGCAATGCAGCAGCGAGCGACAGGGCATCATACTCATTTTCTACGGCACGTAAGGTCGATAAGATGTCCTGGATCTCCGGCCTATCATAAAAGCCTGTCCCACCTACAACATAATATGGAATCCCATGTTTCATGAGCGCTCTTTCATAGATTTTGATATTTGTAGCAGCCCGGAAGAGTATTGCAATATCACCGTAACTTACGGGCCGCGATTCAACCACGATCGAACCAGAAACCTCCTTAGCGCGTGTTGCCAGGCACTTGCCGTGTTCAACCATCGAAACGATCTGTTCGGCTATGAATTGAGCCTCTGCTTCGGGCCCACCATCTGGAATCCTGACGAATCTTACACGTTCCAGATCCTCTGATCCGTCAGGAGCTGGTTTTCGTGCGCATAGCTCTTCATATCTTATCTTCCAGGGTTCCCCAGTCGTAAGAGAATCGCTGGTCATGGAAGGATCTTCAGTCTCGACAGATCCCATGATCTTCCCGAATGCCTGATTCACCAGAGATATGATACCGGGCTGGCTGCGGAAATTCTCCTGAAGAAGAACGACCTTGCCTCCATTCCTCTCGATCTTCCCCCTTACAATATTGAATAAAGACACCTCAGCCCCCCTGAACCTGTATATTGACTGTTTTGGGTCCCCAACGGCGAAGAGGGATCTCGTTGGGGGATCCCCGACCAGAAGGGATAAAATCCTCAGCTGCAGCCCATCTACATCCTGAAATTCGTCTACCATAATGAACTTGAATCGTTCACGATATTCAGCTAGTATGTGGGGATGATCTGATAGAAGGTTATATGCGATAACCTGAAGGTCAGCATAATCAAGTCCTGAAATGGCCATTTTTGCCTCTGAATAGCGCCGGTCAATCTCTGCCAAGAGCTCAAAGAGGCTTTCAAAATATGGACGCGCAAGAGCGTCAGCTATACCAAGCTGGATGTTTGTGGAGAACTCTTTGAGATCCTTGAATTGTTCCTTGACTGCATTTGCCACCTTGCCACCAAGTAGGGAACCGACCCCCAGCAATACCTGTCCTTTCTCCCTGACCTCATCAGGTTCGTAATGATCAAAAGAATTCATGAAATATTGAGCGGCCTGCTGACAATCAGGAAGTCTGGATTTCAATTCTCTCAACTTCTCGATAGTTTGACCGGCCTTCGCGACGGCCGGGTCATTTTCCTTCAGCGCGAGTTCTGATAAATCCTCGACAAATCGCCCCACATTGCAGACAAATCTCCTCAGATCATCGTCCAGGCTGATAAGAGACTCTTCCCTTACGCTTTCAATCGTTCTCCCGGCCTGCCTTATTTGCTTATATAACCTGGCGGCCTGATCCGCGAGCCTGTCAATGCCCGCAGCACCCGCCAGCTCCGCGTATTGCTCTCCTTCCCTTTCGAGAAGCGCAAGAACAGAAGACCTTGCGGCCTCATCAAGTAAAATAGCTGCTTGCGTCTCATCGAGCATCTCAAATCTCGGATCCACGCGACATTCTACAGGATTCTCGCGGATGAGATTAGAACAAAAACTATGTATGGTTCCGATATGGGCCCGCATGAGATCCTTCTTGATCTGCTGCCAGAAATCGGACTCTTCTGGTCTCCCGCGAAGCATCTCAATAAGTCCATCAACTGATGAGCGGATACGTTCCACCATCTCGCCGGCCGCTTTTCTGGTGAATGTGATCGCCACTATACCGTCTACACTCGAAAGGCGCTGCGCAAGAATAGCAAGATATCGCGCCACCAGCACCCGGGTCTTACCTGAGCCTGCGCCTGCGCTCACAAGGACGCTCCGATCGAAGGTAGTGGCCGCTTCCCTCTGATTTGGCGTCAACCCATGAAGTATGATTTCACAGGCCTCATTCATGATCCATCACCAGCTGAAGGACAGCTTACCTTTGCGCTATACTCTCCTACAATAGGAGACTTTTGAGCCATTCTCTCCTGGCTGAATCTGCATAGGGTGGCGAAATCGCAGCCAGGTCCAAAACTCTGTCTTCCCACTGGGCCGGCCATGAGAGGACAGATAGATTTGTATGGATGAGGCGGGAATAGACCCTGCCTGATCCTGCTCACATAATCAAATACATAGCCCCGGACGGCAGCAAGAAAGGAATTCCACTCCTCCTCGTCGAGTAATCTTCTCCTTCTTTGGGCCCCCATTCTGTCAGCAGACTCCTTTCTCCATAGGCCTCCGCTGAACTTCGCGCCCTTCACAGTCAAGTAAGCTGCCGCGGCTGGTTCTGCTTCCTTGAGGAATTCTGAAACAGCGAGAATGTATAACGGCAACTGCAAATCCTTTCCGTTTTCAATCAAATCAAGCGCCGAACCTCCGGAATATTTATAATCGATTATCATAGATAGCTGATCCTCGGCCACATCTATGCGATCGATTTTGCCACATATCCTTATACCTTGCTCACCCGATGATGGTGGATCTCCCGGAAAGAGTATCAAAGGCGTTGAAACGGAACGACTGTCTAAGCCCGGCCTTGTTTTCATCCCAAATGCCCATTCAAAGTAGCTAGGAAGCGGCTTTGCGGGCTCATCCCGTGATGTTTCAAATCTTATGAGGGCGATGATCCTTACAAGCAAATCCTTCTTTCTCACCTCAAGGATATGCGGCGGGATACCGATAGCTGTCTTTGAGAATTCCTCAAAGACCTTCTCCACATCCCCGGCTGCCTCTGCGAGATAATCCTCGATAGCCTCAGGCCTGAGCCTCTCTCCGCCATGCCTCGAATAGAATCTTCTCAGGATCTCATGGCAAATCTTGCCGCGGTCAAGGGGACTCAAATCATCGATGATTTCCTCGAGAGGCGCCAGTCTGAGTTCTCGCCTACAAAAATAGGCAAATGGACACCTCCCATAATCCCCCAGGAGAGCAGCGCTATAGATAAATGAAGGATTATATTTTTCTTCCAGCCCGGCCTTGAGGTCGGCTGAGCAAATAAGGCCGTCATATGGTCCATAGTCAGGTCCCCATCTGGATTCTTCCACTTTCAGAGACGATAAAGTATGCAGCCAGATCTCTGGCGCCGCTGAAACGTATATGGCCAATGCAGAATAGAGATCTCCCTGCTGGGTTCGCAGCGCCTCCTCACCAGCCAAGACTTTGGCTCCCAGGCTTGGCGCCGCAGCCATTGCCCCCTTGATGGCCATCTGACTCTGTTGTATCGAATTCTCGTTTGGCAATCTCGTAGGCTCAAAGATGTCGCTCTGCTGAACTGGCATCCGCCACAGGTCATAGAACAACCTAGCGCCTAGTTCGCTCAAATTAGTGATGTTACCGTAATCCGTCGGAATGACTCTGGAAAAGGGAATCCTGCATTTCTCTTTAACTCTGAGATCTTCGCCATGCGTAAATCTCTCTATGAAAGGTGAGGGAAAGATCGGTCTGCCCTTTTCATCAGCATATGGATAGGTCAGGTAGAGGATCTTTAAGGCGAGATTGCTAGAGACATCAAAAAGGGTCTTTTCGTGTAACATGAGCTCAGAACTTGTAGCAAGATATATCCCTTTATCTCGTAGCGCAAGGCGTGCCCTATCTCCTAGAAGCCAATCTTGGGAGATATGCTTGGGGAATTCCCCATCTGAAAGTCCAGAGATGAATACAACAGGAAAGGAAAGTCCACGAGACTGGGTGGGTGATGTCACCAAGACCCCGCCTGGTTTTCCGATCTTGCATGTATACCTTGCGCTCCGAAGAGCCACACCAAGTTTTGAAATGAACTCTGAAAGGGTCATCTCCCCTGCAAGGTCGAGTCCCGCTGTCATCTTATTTAGCATCTCGAGGAACTCCGCCCAGGCGGCCCAGTCTCGTAGACCTCCTCCCCGCCTGAATCTTTTCCCGAAACCGAGACAGGAAAGGAGCTGAGATAGGGCATCAGCGAAGCCAGGAGCTGTGGACCTGCGAGGGATCACATCCCATCTGCTGAAGAATCCACTCAGGTATTGCCTGAGGGCGCGAGTTCGCACGAGCCTTACCTTGGGATCCATTTTGAAAGCTTTTTCTTCCTCATCATCTAGATCCAGCTCTGACGATTCCTGCCGCCCCCCATCGCCCGCCACTATTTGTTCGAGACGGCCTATGACATCATCCAGGCGAGCAAGCCACTCATCCCGAGTCCCAAGGTAACCTCTTTGCGGGAAAAGGAGTTCAGCATCATGAATCACAGAAGGGTGATTCGATATATCCGGGGGCAATTGCTGCAGCAGGTCATTGCAAACAAGATAATCGCACGCGACGAGCCGGGGTAGATTAAAGCCCTTGTCTTTTTCATCGAGAATACATTCTAATAATAGCATAATTGCGCCAATCATGGGGTTTTGGGAGAGAGGTTCCGTCCATGTGAGATCCAATGGGACTCCCTCCCTTTCGAAAGCACGATAAAAGCTATCGATCCTCGGCCCTAATTCCCGCACAATGACGCAGATTTCGTCTGGTTGAAAATCGCCCCTTACGATAAGCTGCTTGACCCTTTTCGCAATCTCCTGCGCCTCTGCCTGCGAGCCTGGAGCTTCGATTATTCTTACTTCCTCAGGTCTGGCCGCGCCTTCGATATCTCGGCTCTCAATGTCCCTAGCCTCTGACACCATGATTTTTATCCCCTCAGGTCCGCCCTCCCCTTCGACGTCTCTGATATCTCCGGCCTCGATGACCTCGGCTTCCGGCACAATTGCGCGCGGAGCATAAGACTCAACCGTCGGAGATTGTGGCTCAATCGCCGGGGATTGCGACTTGACCGCCAGGGATTGCGGTTCGATCGTCTTGGAAGTTCCAATGAAGCATTGGCCTATTAGCACCCTTGCAGCCTCGAAAACCTCTCTTTGAGCAGGAACAATGTCGAAAAACGCATCTGCGAGAAGTATTCGCACTTGATTAAATAATCCTCTGTGATTCTTCCCGGCCCCAGCCCGCAGAACATCGCGCGCCAGAAGAGGACGCCCCTCTCTATCAAGGAGTCGGTGAGCCTTCAAGAATTCCTCGTATTCATGGTAGATGCGCTGGATCTCATAGCGTCTCTGGCCATCACCGTCTGAGACCGAGGAGCATTCAAAAGCCATTTTCAGGCCATCTGGACTTACCGCGGCTAGCTTGAGTTCACCGATTAGTTCTCCCAGGGAAGCGATGAAACCGGGAGTCTCTGCCACGCCCGCGAAGTATTTGATATCTCCTGCTCCCTTAAGCTCCTTTACAATATGTTCGATGATGAATTGCCTGGCCAGGTCATCCAGGTTATCAGGCTCAGGAACAAGGCCCGCCGCAACCCCAGCTCTTATTATCGAGGTCACAAATCCGTCAAAGGTATAGATGTTCAGCCTGGGGATCGCGCGGGACGGAGATTCAAGCAAAATGATCTCCTCTATCCGTTCCACTAGATGGGATGTAGGCAATACCAGGATGAACTCCCCAAATCGCCCTTGTCTTGCCATCTCAAGGGCAATATCTATAGGAGTAAGGCCACGCCAATCCTCCGGAGCCTGGGTAAGACTGCTCCAATCTCCTGGAACCCGAGTAAGACCATCCCGATGCCCCGAACCCCGAATAGGTCCATTGCAATTCCCGGAACACGGAATATCGCGCGTCACAATCTTCCCTCCGATAAAGGGGCCTGTGACAACGACTTCTATGAAAATGGTGGATTTCCTTCCTGAATCACGACGGAATGGGCGCCTGCCTGGCGGAGGCGTAAACCATCGCATTCATGAAGGCCTCTGAAAATCCAGGTTGACCGCCAAGGTCAACATGCTCCACCTCTTCGGCTATTCTGAGGGCGCGTTCAGCCGCCTCTTTTGACAGGAGCGCCATAATAGCCCCGGCGCCAGCGCCATTTCCAATGGGAATGATCTTATCCAGCGAGACCTGCGGCACAATCCCCAGGATACGCGCGCTTTCCTTGCTGATATAGTTGCCAAATCCCCCGGCCAGATACACAGCCTCAATATCAGAATCATCAACTCCGGCCATCCTCTTAAGGGTCTCTATACCGGCATGAATAGCGGCAGAGGCAAGCTGGAGTTCACGAACGTCGCGCTGTTTGAAGGTGATCTGGGGTTTCGATATTACAAATTCCACCTCAGAAGATCCGTTTTGTATCCTATTAAATAAGGGGAGTTCGCCGAATACCTCGATAACCTCTTCCCGGGTCCTCATCCGGCCCGTTTCTGTAATGATACCGAGGGTTAAAAATCCTGCTACAAGGTCAGCCATGCCCGACCCACAAATCCCTAGCGGCTTCGCACCACCGATTGTCGAAAAGTGGATGTCTCCGACACCATGATCGAACGATACATGATCTATCGCCCCTGCCGTGGCAGGCATGCCTACGCTGATACGCCAGCCTTCAAAGGCTGGACCTGCGGCGGTGGAACATGCCAAGAGCTTGCCTTTTGACCGCAGCACCATCTCCCCGTTGGTTCCGAGGTCGATGGCCATGGCTGTGCCCTCTCTTCTATCAAGACCTGAGGCGAGTATCACAGCTACCGTATCAGCCCCGACAAACCCGCCTATATTGGGCAATAGAAACACTGTCCCATCATGGCCGATTTCCAGACCTGATTCTTCCTGAGTCAGCGTAAGGCCTGACTTGACTACAGGCTCAAATGGCGCCACCCCGAGCGGAGATGGATCGATCCCAAGGAAAAGGTGGTGCATGCATGTATTACCTACTACAACGGCTGAGGATATCTTCCCTGTTTCAACTCCCGCTTTGGCAGCTGCCTCCTTTATGATGGCATTGACGCCGCCAAGCACAGCTGACCTTAGCTCCGCCGTCGCCTCCGGGCTTGAGCCTGCATAGGCGATTCTCGATATGACATCGGCCCCGAATTTGGACTGGGGATTCACTCGGGATGCCACAGCCAGCTGTTTTCCGCTCGTAAGATCCATAAGATAAGCAACAAGGGTGGTAGTGCCGATATCAATAGCAACCCCATAAGATGCGCCACCCTGAACTCTCCCGGGCGCTACCGAGGGAGGGATTGGAGATATGCTAAAATCAGAGATCTGAATTGTATCTGTCAAAATCCTGGCCCCGGCAAAAGATGATTCTCCGGGAAGAATCACTACGACATCTCCTAATGTATTCGTCTGGCAGGCAAGTCTTATACCAGACGCCAGATCATTAGAAGAAAGATGCTTCCCTTCTATAGAGGTCAGCCCACTGACTTCGCCCATGGGCTTGACCTTGCATTTACCGCAACGTCCGGTCCCCCCGCAGGTGGCGCGCAGGTCGATTCCTGCTTTCACTGCTGCTTCCAGAAGCGTCACTCCGCAGGGGACCTCAATTTCGCGAATAGTAGACATATCAGATGCAACAAATTTAACGAGGCAGGTAGTCTTTGAAGAGGACATGAACAGCGCTTCCTCCTTCTCCCTATCCTTTGTTTATAGTATCTTATCATGGTATACTCAGAAGTAAAAGAGCAATTCCCACCATGATCTAACAAATTCCTAAGCAATTCTGATAAGTTGGCGGGTTTGCCGCGACTAGCTTGATGCCGGTCATTGGAGGGGATGGTGTGGACCTGGTCTCGAAGTTATCGCGGGAGCGCGGTGACCAATATGCCTTTCATTGCGGGGACATGGCTTCCACTATGGGGGTGA
Organism: Bacillota bacterium; assembly: GCA_013178415.1. Taxonomy (NCBI): domain Bacteria; kingdom Bacillati; phylum Bacillota; species Bacillota bacterium. The sequence continues at coordinate 21,935 of JABLXA010000019.1, forward strand.
AGTCATTGAAAGCTCAACGTCCGACTTTCTGGCTCATTCTTTTGGTTTCGCTGGCTCTGGCCGGTGCCGGCATAGCGCTGGATGAGCCGCGGCAGGTTTTCAGGAACGCAGTCGTCATCTGCCTATCATGCATAGGAATTCAATAAAAACGGCCATTTGCTTGCCCGTTTACTCATGATGAATTGGACGATCCAAAGGGGGAGCTAGATGAAACGGATTCGTTCGACCTTTAGAAATCTCGGCCAGCTTTCCGGCCTTATTCTCGCAAATTCCTATTTCTTTAAGTTCCTGAAACATGTTCCATGCCCGACCCTCAACTGCTATGCCTGTCCCGCCGCGAATTTCGCATGTCCCATTGGAACTTTGCAGCATTTCGCGGCGATCCGCAGGATTCCCTTCTTCACTATCGGAATCCTTGGAGCGATAGGAAGCATATTTGGCCGGGCGGTATGCGGATGGGCATGTCCAGTGGGAGGGTTACAGGAACTCCTGTACAAGGCTCCCGTTCGTAAGATCCATGTTTCCAATCGATTCACATTCTTGAGATTCTTCATTCTAGCTATTCTAGTGTTCGCTATCCCCTACTCCACCATGGAACCATGGTTTTCAAAGCTGTGCTTTGTGGGAACCATTGAGGCAGGTATCCCCTTGGCTATAGGTAATTCAATGATAAGAAGCCTTATTGGCCCATTTTTCTGGATGAAAGTAGGGATTACCATATCAATATTGGCCGCGATGCTTTTCGTCAAAAGGCCCTTCTGCAGATTCTTCTGCCCATTGGGGGCCATATACTCGCCATTTAATAGGGTGGCCCCAGATTTCGTGAAACTGAAGCCTGACCTTTGCACGAACTGCGGCCTATGCACCAAGCTCTGCCCGATGGATCTGGATGTTCCCAGAGAAGTAAATGGTCTCAACTGCATTCGGTGCCGGGAATGTGTTGGTGTCTGCAAGGCTCTGGCAAGGCCTTGACCTTTTCCATAAATAAACCCGCGGGCTCCCCAATTTCGGATCATGTTTCGGATTTCGGATCATGTTATTTCGGATCATGTTTCAGATAATGAATTTTAATTAGCCTGCAGGGAATAGTTATGAAACATAGAATTGGTTGATCTAAATCTTGATCGATGCGGACGGTGCTCTGGATGCGTGTAGTCTCATGTAGTCTCATAAAGACCCGCACCCAGTGTGTCCGGCGAAAGACGATGGTCTGGAGGCAATTCAATGATAATCCGCAACCAAAGCGCCAAGTCATATACAAGGCATAAGCGTTTGCTAATGGTCATCCATGCGGTCGTATTCCTTGCCTTTATCGCCATCGTGGCTTTGAGCGCTGGGTGCTCACAGCAATTCGTGATCTCATGCATCGAGGCCGAGGAAAGATCTGTATCCTTTCCCGAGATCAAGATACACGCGAAGGTTCTCCCTGATGGTTCAATGGATATTCGAGAGGACCATACAGTGTTGTTCAAGGGAGCTTTTACGAAAGGAAAGAGATGGATCCCCCTAAAACCGGGCTATGAGCTCTTGGGCTTCCAAATGTCGGAAGGAACGAATCAGTATAGGGAAGAGGATGCCAACAGCGCAAGTGGACGACCCGGGACTTATATTGTGAAAAGGGAAAAGGATAAGGTTGAACTTGACTGGTTCTTTGAGACCTCTGGGGGGGAAAGGACTTTCACGATACAATACCGCGTTCCTGGCGCGGTGACAGCCTACAAAGATGTTGCCGAGCTTTATTGGAAATTCGTCGGAGATGAGACCAGTGAACCTGTGTCCCACGTCTCGGTGACTGTGGAGCTGCCGCTGGGGGCTGATAAAGACGAGATACGCGCCTGGGGACATGGTCCTTTGCATGGCATTGTGAAGATACAGGATGGTTCCAGGGTGACCTCGAGGGTCAATGACCTCCCTATGCCGCCCTCAGTCCCTCATCTTCATCCTCTGGCGGTGGCGGCGGATTCAGTTCTGGTGGAGGAGGTGGTGGCGGCGGAGGAGGCACGAGTTTCAGTTGAAATGGAACAGCACCTGAGTTTTCGATGCCATATTTTCATTTTTGGGAGAGGAGTTTGTCGGATATGAACAATTTGAACAAATATCGAATGGGGATCTCGATGTCTATGAAAGTCATGAAACCGGTTATTCTTGCTCTGATTCTGGGTCTTTTATTTAGTGTCATAGCCATCAGTGTCGGTGCACAGGAGAAGGATGTGGCAGGTTTGGCGAAAAAGACTGCTATCCAGTACATAGATGAGAATCAGAATCTTACGGTGGATATAGCCAAATCACTGTGGGACTATGCAGAGGTTGGACTGAATGAATATAAGTCCATCGTTAAGGTCATGGATGTGCTGAAGAAGGCAGGATTCAATGTTGAGCCGTCAGTAGCTGACATTCCAACAGCTTCACTTGCTACATGGGGAAGCGGCAAGCCGGTCCTTGGCATCTATGAGGACATAGATGCGCTGCCAGGGGTCGGGCATGGCTGCGGTCATAACCTCAACACTGCTGCAGGTGTGACTGCTGCCATCGCTCTCAAGGAAGCCATGGAAAAGCACGGAATACCGGGAACCATCAAGCTTTTCATCAACCCGGCCGAGGAAATATGGGATGTCGCTCCATTGGTGGCAGCAAAAGGCTACTACGATGATGTGGATGTTCTCATTTCATTCCATGCAGGAACAGAGAATACCTCAGAATTTGGCAGCACCATGGCAATGGATCATGTTGAGTATAAATTCAAGGGAAAGGCTGCCCATGCCTCAGCCTCGCCTGAGAAAGGGCGCAGCGCTCTTGATGCAGTTGAAATCATGAATGTGGCTGTGAACTATCTGCGCGAGCACTTGATCCAGGAGATGAGGATTCATTACGTGATCACTGATGGCGGCGCGGCCCCCAATATCGTCCCGGCAACAGCTGCCAGCCGCTATTTCATACGCGGGCCCAAATATCCTGACGTGGCTTACGCACGGCAGCGGATTGATGATTGTGCAAAGGGCGCGGCCCTAGCTACAGGGACCGAGCTGGAGATCGGGTTCAGTTCGGGGATATATAACAAGGTACCCAATAAGGCTCTGGCTTACCTCACAGTAGATGCGATGAAGGAAGTCGGAGCGCCTGTGTTCACCGACGAAGATAAAGCCCAGATGGAAAAGCTAGGGATCAAGGGCGTCCCGACATCTGAATTCAAAGAGCCAGAGGGATCACAGAGCTTCGGTTCCAACCCAATTGGCGATGTTACATGGAAGACTCCATCAGCCACCCTTTCTGTGGCGACATGGACTCCAGGAACGGCCGGGCATTCGGCGGAGTCGGCGAAACAGTCAGGGGCTGTATATGGCTTCAAGGGAGCCATAGCGGCATCTAAGGGCCTCGCTGTCTTGGGGATAGAACTGCTGACAAACAAAGAGGCTCTGGGCAAGGTGAAAGCCGAATTCCAGGAGAGAATGAAAGGAATGCCTCCGTATGAAGGAAAGGCCATGATACCAGAAGTGGCCTACCCCGAGCCACCGGGAATCACCATAACGGCGCAGGGCCAGGCGAAGTTCATCGCGGCGCAGACAGCATTCAAGGAATCAGCCGGCGACAAGATACAAGTATTCACTATGTCAGGCGAAAAGTTGGCAGAATATGTGGTGCCCTCCGCGCCTGAGGCTGAATATTCATTCAACCTGTCCCAGCCGGTAGAACCCGGCCAGCGCTTGAAGATAGCCTACATTGGTGAGAATGGCTCATTCAAATGGTTCTATGGATATGCGCATGTGAAATAGCCTGAGATCCAAGATCTAGGATATGCACATAAATATGCATATATAGAATAAACGGTCTAAGATATGGCTATGTGTATATGAGGTAGTCTGAGACGATTATACCAGCTATGCGGCTGGTGTCGCCAACTACAGGAGTTGCGGCGCCGGCCGCATGGCGTATGATAGAGGTCCGTTGACTTTGCCATACTTACGGGATAGACTGATCATAAGGGCGCTTGAGCGATTTGGGCGTGTGGACGATCTGGGGTACATGGGCAATCTAAGATGGTAAAGGTTCTAAGTCTATTTCTCTCAGCCTGAACCCGGAGGCGATCTTTTCAAATGGACTGTATGGAACTGCTCGACCTGATCAAGAAGGGGAAAGACTCGACCCTCCAATTCAAGAAGGAGTTCAATAGCATAGATGCGCTGGCTGCCGAAATCTGTGCCTTTGCTAATACAAAGGGCGGGAGGATCGTTATCGGGGTCTCGGATACAGGGGAAATCACCGGTGTTCACGATTTGAACAGACTCAACCAGTGGATCTCCAATGCCGCCTCACAGAAAATCGACCCGCCTGTAGAGGTCACAACACAGAACCTGTTATGTGAGGGCAAACTGGTGGTATTAGTTGATGTCCCCCTGGGCCCCAACAAACCCTATGCAGTTCAGAAAACGGAATTCTGGCTGAAAGTGGGCGCAGATAAGAGGCGAGCCACTCGCGAAGAACTTAGGAGGCTGATGCAGGCTTCCGGTGGCCTATATGCAGACGAAATGCCAATCATGCGAGCCCATATCGATGATATCGACATGGATAGATTTAGAAGATTCTATGAACAAGAATATGGGATGAGCCTGATAGATGATGAGGAAGCATATAGGGCATTATTAAACTTAAAACTAATGCAGGGGCCTCACCCTACCCTAGCTGGATTGCTCTTATTTGGGAACAAGCCGGAGCGGCTCAGGTCCCAATTTATCGTAAAGGCTGTAGCATTCGTCGGGACGGAGATTGTTGGCCGGGAATATCTTGATAGCGAGGATATCACCGGAACCCTCTATGACCAATATAGGGATACTATGGCCTTCCTGAAGCGGAATTTGCGTAAAGTCCAAAGGGGAAGGGATGTAAACCTGCCAGGTGTTTGGGAAATACCCCAGATTGCGCTAGAAGAGGCAGTTGTAAACGCCCTTGTTCATAGGGATTATTTCATGAACGCAAGTGTAAAAATCATCATCTTTGACGATCGCGTGGAAATCATAAGCCCCGGGAGGCTCCCCAACACCGTCAGCATCCATACCATAAAACAGGGAATCCAGATCGCCCGCAACCCTATTCTATTATCATTTGTTCCGAAACTGCGCATACCTTATCGTGGCATAGGGTCGGGAATCCGGAGGATGATATTTGAGTGCAGGCAAGCGGGGCTACCGGAACCCGAGTTTATCGAGGACGAGTCAAAAGAAGAATTTAAAGTGATCTTCGCCCGGATTGCCCAATAATCCATGTATTCTCTACGGTTGATCCGCGCCGGGAGGTGGGACATTCCCCTCTTTCACAGAGGAGATGATAGACAATGATGCGCATCGGCATTGTAGGGCTTCCTAACGCAGGCAAGTCTACCCTTTTCAATGCCCTGACGCAGGCAGGCGCTCAGGTAGCAAGCTATCCGTTCACGACGATAGACCCTAATGTCGGCATAGTTCCTGTGCCGGATCCAAGACTCGACAGAATTGCCTCGATCGTTAAGCCCGAGAAGGTCACTCCTGCAACCGTCGAATTCGTGGACATAGCCGGCCTTGTAAAGGGCGCGAGCCGCGGGGAAGGCCTTGGCAACCGTTTTTTGGGACATATTCGCGAAGTTGATGCTATCGCGCATGTAATCAGGTGCTTCACAAACCCCGATGTCCCCCATGTATCCGGAAATCTCAACCCTGTGCTAGATGCCGAGATTGTGGAGACCGAGCTCATCCTGGCGGACATAGAAACAGTAAAAAAGCGTCGCGACAAGGCAGCCAAGATGCAAAAGAGCGGGGATAGGCACTACCAGGAAGAGACCATTCTCATGGATAGGCTAAAGGGCGAACTCGAAGGGGGAAAGCCTGCTAAACTGGTCCCTCTATCGGATGAAGAAAAGGCATGCATTCAGAGCCTGTTCCTCCTCACGATGAAACCTGTCGTCTACGTTGCCAATATTGGTGAAAATGACCTCAAAGACAGCGCAGCGTATTTGCGCGTATTGACAGAATGGATCCAATCTCGGGGAGAGAATGCGCCGGTGGTGGCCATATCTGCGAGACTTGAGTCCGAACTCGCTGATCTCACCCCTGACGAGGCCCAAGAATACCTTCAAGAACTTGGGATGGAATCATCGGGGCTGAAAAAGCTCGTGATCGCGGCATATAGCGCCCTTGATCTCATAACCTTCTACACTACAAAAGGAACAGAGACCAGAGCCTGGACGCTGCGCCGCGGAGAGACCGCCTTTGAGGCAGCCGGGAAAATCCATACGGATATGCAGCGAGGCTTCATCAAGGCAGAGGTGATACGATATGAGGATCTAGTGTCTGCAGGATCCTTCGCCGAGGCAAGGGAAAAAGGGCTTCTTCGTCAAGAGGGACGAGAATATCCGGTTCAGGACGGAGATGTCATCCTGTTTCGTTTCACTCAACCACCCCGGACTGAAGTCCGAGGCCTGCGGTAAAAATCTAGGCGCAGTCTCACGATTGACCCGCCCCAGCATCTGAGCTGAAGGACAAGGCGACGAGGATGCTACATTATTGGGAGGCATCCTGCGCCAGATTTTGTGAAGCCAATGGAATCAATGTGGGGCGTCCCTTAATCGAATAGCCAGAGCTGGGCCAGCGTCAAATCCGGCCCAGTCCTTCATTACCAGAGCATGAAATGTGTATGAGATATGGTCCTAACGAAGTATAGCCTTACCGACCCTATTTGGCCTGTGTTGTTAACTGGATCTGGAGCCTGAGCCGGGTTTGAAGCTCGTCACAGGATCCGCGCTGAGCTATGCACTGGAGAGCTACTTTCTCAGCTGTCTCCGCATCCACCCCGGCAAGAACAGCTCCCTGCACCGCCGCAGCAATCTTCGCAGTCTCCTCGACAGAATAGCCTGACTGTATCGCTGCCCTGACACACTCTTCTATATTGACATGGATCCGGGTTCTCAAGCGGAGCCTTTCCTGGTAGGAAGCCCCGCCGGCCTGGACCTGCGTTTGGTCCTGGGTTTGATTCTGGGTCCGGGTCTGAGTCTGAGTCTGAGTTTGGGTCTGAGCTTGAGCCTGAGTCATGGTCTGGGCTTGAGTTTGGGCCTGGTGAGTCTGAGCCTGAATCTGACCTTGGTAAGTGGCATTGAGTTCTTTGCGCAACTGCGCCTCGAGCCTGGTTCTTATCTGGGCTGATATCTCGTTCATGGCGCGGATCCTCATACATAAGGCCTCAACCTGCTCGTTCATTTCAGCCTCCAGCTCGCCACTAATTATGGCATCAGCCCCCCCACTACCTGAAGCACCTGAGCCCGGGCCAGCCTGAGCCTGTGTCTGGTTCTGGCCATTGCTACCCATGTCATCTTCGCCGGGAGATCCCACCAGATTCCAATTGTCCCCATTATCCTCATCATCGATATCCACCTTGAGCCCTGCCGGAGCATTCCCACCGATATTCGAACCGAAACCGCCATTCCCTCCATTCCCTGAACTGGCGCCATTCCCCGCGCTAGATTCAATCCCGGCGTCAGCTCCATTCCCTGTGCCAGTTCCACTCTCGATGCCAGCCCCATTCCCGCCACCATTGGGTCCTCCGCCTGACTTCCCTGCACCTACAGTCCCACTGCCGCCGGCCTTAGGTCCGGGGCCAGCTGCATATGCCATTCCCCTGGTAAATGATATCATGCCCAAAAAAGTCACAAACACTGTTATAATCACCAGCGCCCCAAGCGCCGACAACCTCCTCTTTGCGCCAATGTTTTTCCTGACCGATTTCGCCATCATGAAATCTCACTCCCCCGTTATGATATTCTGCCGCAGGATGCCACGATGTTCTGCCGCGTCCATGCGAATTGCCATAGTTGGCTATGTAAGACGGGCTCGGCTGATCCCTCGAGGCTCTATTCCCCGGAATTCCTGCCCATATCAACATGGACGCCGCAGGCTCTGGCATTGCCTTCAATTTCATATTAGGGTACAAACGGGAAGAGATTTGTGGGCTCCGTCACAGGGATTTCGTGATCTTCATCACATTTTGACTATAGATATACAGGACAAACCCAAACCTAAAACATACGGTCTAATGAGAGCGGATCAAAAGGAAAGCAGGCTGCGAAGGCTTTTTTCATCTATGATGATGATGTTCTTCTCGTGGATTTGAATTAGGCCGTCACTTTCCAGCTCAGCCAGAATGCGACTCGCAGTTTCCCTGGTAACTCCCGAAAGGTTGGCGAGTTCCTGGTGAGTTAGCTTAAGGTCGATGGTATACCCATAAGGACCTGGTCTAGAATGCTTTCTCAAAAGATCCAGGAGGGTAGATACTATCCGGCTTCTCGCATCCCCGAAACTAAGATATTCGATCTGCTGATCAGCCTCACGGAGACGGGCCGTCAGGACGCGAATGACCTTGAGAGCGATTTTCGGAATTGACGCCATAATGTCAAGGAAATGCTCTCTGGATATCATAATAAGCCTGGCGTCTTCGAGAGCCTGCGCTCCAGCGGAACGGGGGAACGCGTCAAGAAGGGACATCTCGCCGAAGCAGTCTCCTCTGGAGACCATCGCCAGCGTTTTTTCTCTTCCCCCGGCGGAGAGTCTATATATCCTGACAGCGCCATCCTTTACAATGAACATCGCGCCGCCAGGATCACCTTCGAAAAATATGTGATTTCCTTTTTTATAAATCCTCTCTTGCGCTATCGCTGCCACCCGCGCCAATTCCTCATCGGACAGGTCAGAAAATAGCTCAACCTGACGGAGGAACTCGGCCATGCTTCGTTCAGCTACCGAGTCATCCGCCTGATGCAATTGAGAATAATCGCTGTTACTTACTCTTCCCACGGCTCTCTCCATGATCCTTCATATGATTCTCCCCGTGATTCTCTGCGGGATTTTCTCCAGGCGTCTCCCCGAGTCCCTCCCCGAGAGTCTCTTCGAGACCCTCCTCAGGATTCTCTCCGGAGCTCTTTCCGTAATCCTCCCCAGCCGTCTCCCCGTTTCCGCCGGCATTCGCCCCAATCTTCCCAACCTCATCTTTTACGTTATCAATCCATCTCTTTACGCCCTGCCACATCCGCTCTTCGTTAGAGGACATGGCAGCAGGTGGCTGAGGAGGCCTCCCCGGGTGAATCGCAGTTTCCTGCCCGGCCCCCACAATGACAGATTCACCCATGGCCGTCACCTCTACCAGGCCCTCGCGGACAGATACACCAGTCGCCATTGAAGGCAATACGTACGCAGAGAAAAGCGTTCCTCTTACCCCAATCGTGGCCGCATCGGTGATCACCTCGAAACCAGGGGGCGTATCCGAGGCTATTCCAAGCACCTGGAGGATCTTTATATATACCCTTCCGAAAAACAATCTTGTCCTGAGAACCACTCGAGACTCAAAGGGAGATTCTTCCCTGTACCCCATTTGGGGTTTGAGGCCGCCCCCTTGCGCGACTTCGCCTTCTAGCCCTGAATCCTCCTGCATCCCGGAATCTACATGAGGCATGGCGGCAGAAATTGCCTCGAGCTGGAATTGGGTCTCTGGCTCGAGTCTTATCCAGCCCTTTAGCGGTCGAGCCCCCGGTCCGGGCCTGGCTCCAACTCGCTGCATAGACTCATAGACAACCTGAATCTCGGCCCACGAATTCTTTCCGGTACGGACCTTATCTGACGGTCCCAAGGGGAATCCACTTCCCACCACACGCCAGACCTTTTCCTTCCCCAGACAGACTTCCACCTTTCCTTCTACCCTGGATATGACGGCAGAGATAGCCGGCGCGGAAGCCACTGCAGTCCCCGTTCTTGAATCCAGCTGGGCGCCCCGGGACAATGCGTGAGACAGTGAAAAAGAACATAGCGACAGCATGGCTATAAGGACAAGTAAGAGACCAGCCCTCATCTTCTCCATATTGCGGAATTTCTGCTCCTGTTGGGAAAATCTTGATGGGCGTAGCATTTATCCTGACGCCTCTTCTTTCTTTGCCACTGCCTTTTCCTTTTCTCTATTGTCCCGCCTGCCCGCAATTGGCCCCACATTGCCCACGCGCTATTGTTACCTTCCATATCTCCACCGGAATGCTCAGACCCCGCAATGTCATCTGCCCAAGCCCCTCGCAGAAGAGGATTTCCCACGGAATATGGGGCGTCTTATCCTTTTGCTCATACTCCGATTCGGACGACCCACTCTGGGCCGTAGTCCCATCCGCTTGCCCCCTGACCATATGGAAACTAGCGCCATCCATGAGGATTTCTTGAGGCCCTGCAAGCTCCTCTAGCCGACTTGCTATATTGACCGTATTTCCAATGGCCGTATAATCCATGCGCCTGCCGGTCCCTATATTCCCGACCACGGCATCGCCAGATGATATGCCAATCCCGACCCGCAGGCCATACTCCATCTTCCCTACTTCATCCAGGATCTCAATAGCAGCTTTGATTGCCCGGGATGCATGGTCTTTTAGCGGCGCCGGCGCGCCAAAAATAGCCATTATGCCATCACCCATGAATTTATCCAAAGCCCCACCCTCCCGGATCACCGCCTCCCCCATCACTTTGAGGTATTGATTCAGAACGTTCACTGCCATCTCAGGGTCTTTGACTGATGCAAATGTCGTAAAACCCCTTATGTCTGCAAAAAGGATAGTCACCTTGCGACGCGATCCTCCGAGGGCGTATCCACCCGGGGCGGATAGGATCTCCCGGACGACCTCCGGAGCCAGATACCGTTCAAAAGTCTTCCTCACTTCATAGCGTTTCTTTTTCTCGACGACCAGCGCCTGAACCAGAGTAGCAATGTATGAGACCGCTATGGCTGTCACGACAGGCACTATATCTAGCCACAGGCCGTATCGCCAGAGAAGTGCGAATCCAGCGCCTATCGCGAATACCATCGATATGAGGGCCGGGAACAGAGCATGAAGAAAAACAGGAAATCTACCGGCTCCCCAATCGCCTCCTACGTCTGCCCCGGGAATCCCGGGAACTCCAAAAGCCCCGGCTGCGCCCGCTGCTAGGCTCCCCGCCGCCATCATGCCCACTGTGACCAGAGGGCTCACTCTTTTGATGAAAGCGCCGGATAAAATGGTATCAAGCGCCATAGCGTTTATTCGCAGCCCCGATGTCACCCCTCCCGGGACAGAGAGAGGCGTTGGATAGAAATCTCTGAGTCCCCTGGCTTCCATGCCGATGATGACAGCTTTCCCCTTGAATGTCTTACTGGGGATCTTTCCTGCCAGCACTTGATGATAGGGAACCACGAGCATGCCATGGCTGGATGGAGCCAGCCCACGGAGATAATTTATGAACATGCTGCTAGTCGCGTCCAGCGGGATCCCGAGCGGCTTTCCGCCGTCCCCGACCAATTCAAGATACCGGCCCGGAGCCAGGTTCATAGATTTCTCCGAGATTCCCAGATAAACTCTGGCGAGCTCCACGGGCAGGGAGAGATATAACCTCCCCTCCCCTTTTACCGCGACGGGCACCCTTCGCACCATACCGTCATCATCAGTAAGAGCGACTATATGGCCGACCCCGGCGGCCGCTCTGCGCAACGGCTCCAAAGGCAGGATTTCACCGATCCCCTGGAAGAGCCTTGACCCCGGAGTCATAAATTTGCCAGCGAAAGCCCCCGCAAGTACCACATTGCCTGACGCGATGCTTGCATCAGCCAACCTTTTGTCCCCTATTATATCTTTCGTGTCTGGTTCGGAAAACATTATATCAAAACCTATTGCCTTTGCACCCGCTCGCGACAGGATTTCCGTCAATCTCGCATGAATCGAACGGGGCCACGGCCATTGGCCGATCTGTTGTAGAGAAGCATCATCAATTACCACTAGAACTACGGGAGAATCTCCATTCAAGCTGCGTTGAGAGGAAAATATGCGTGCCCCAGCTCTCATTCTGACATCATAGGTCATGAGTTCCAAGGGTTCAAAGGTGCCTTTCAGAAAGAGCAAAATCAGCAGCAATAAAATCGAGAGACCCAGTTTGAGATGAGAAATCCATCCCGGCGAACCCGCATCGCCACCTGACACAAGTAAAGCTCGAATTGCTCCGGCCACGGGAGCGACTATGCGGCCCGGCCTTTTCAAAAGGACTCCCCTCCCGGGTTATTATACCATGTTTCCTGTTCTATGGGAAAGACGGAAATTTATTCATGAAATACTATCGAGATTATTGACATTTCCCACATCAGGCTAGCTGGGTAAAATAACCATGCTTATTTGCATTCTCTGGCAGGGAAAAGCTAGATAGGGACGAATATATTCTTAATAGACTCTCATACTGCTAGTGATGACGAAAACCGCAGCGCGCATTCTTTGGGTCAGTCCCTATGCCGGCCCAACTGACGCCATCAAAGAGGGAGATCTTTTCATGTCAATGAGATTAAAGGACCCGGTCAGCGGATTCAGCCATCTATTTGGTAGCCTGAGCCATTTCTACTTTATCTACCTTCTAGCGTGAAATGAAAGGGAGTGCCCATATGAGATACTCTGATAGTCGACAGGGTCCGGGGCGCCAAGCTTTATGATTTTCGGGCTGTTTATGCCCTTGAAGGCATTCCTGGTATCAAGTATCAACATCGAGTGCTCTTCAATCCATCTATAGTCGTAAACCGAATGATCAGTGCAGAGAACAACACAATCTGCAGCTTTCAGCTGCTCCTCAGTCAATTCAATGGATTCCACCACCTCACCGTTGAAGAGGATATTCCTGCAGTATGGGTCATGATAGGCTACCAGGGCTCCCTCCCCCCTGAGTAAACGGTATATCTCCAGGGCGGGGGACTCTCGTATATCATCGATGTCTCGTTTGTATGCCAATCCCAGGAGAAGTATGCTCGCTCCTTTTATATCCTTTCCCTCTCTTTTGAGCGCCTGGCAGACCCTATATATGACATGCCCCGGCATGCTTCTGTTGATATCGCTCGCCAACTCAATAAATCTCTCATAGAAACCTAGACGTTCGGCCTTCCAGGATAGGTAGATTGGATCCAGCGGTATACAGTGGCCGCCCACCCCAGGCCCGGGGTAAAATGGCATGAAGCCAAAAGGCTTCGATGACGCGGCGTCTATGGTTTCCCATATATCCACTCCTATGCGTTCGCAAAGCAAGGCCATTTCGTTTATAAGGGCTATATTGACACTGCGGAAGGTGTTTTCAATGAGCTTGACCATCTCGGCCGTTGTTGCGGAACTGACAGGTATAACCCGAGAAATAAATGTTCCGTATAATAGCGACCCTAGCCTCGTACACTCAGGCGTAACTCCACCTACCACTTTCGGTATATCGCTCATTTTAAACTTAGGATTTCCTGGATCTACTCTTTCAGGAGAAAAACAAATGAAGACATCCGTCCCGGCGCGATAGCCCATAGCCTCGAAGGAATCCTGTAGAAGTTCTTCGGTGGTCCCTGGATAGGTTGTGCTTTCAAGGACGATAAGCATTCCCCTATGGGCATGCATTTTCAAAGCATTCACCGCTGACACCAAATATGTTAGATCGGGAACCTTCTCTTTTCCAACGGGAGTCGGTACGCATATGCTGACGGTATCCGCCCTGCTTAGACGATCAAAATCTTGGATGGGTTCCAGCATGCCCGATGATACTGCTTGCTGAACGTCGGTTTCTGGCACGTCAATTATGTAAGACTTACCCTCAGTGAGCAGCCTGATCTTCTCCGGATTCACATCTATGCCCGTCACATGAAATCCAGCTTTACACATTGCTATAGCAAGTGGCAACCCCACATATCCTAGTCCGATCACTGCTGCACTGGCACGCCTTGAGAGGATTTTGGCTTCCAACTCTCTGGCTACAGAATCACCAGACATGAAACCACCGCCCTTCTATTGGCCCAACCCCATCACTTTGGAACCCAGACCCCGCCTTAACTTGCCGCACCTGTCGCGTCCCCCAGCTAGTATCAGTCGAATTCAGGATGGCCTGGTAGATCTGCCATGAAAATACAAATGCATTTAGGAAAACAAACACAAAGGCATACAGCCAAAGCCCATCTCGCCGATGAATCCGGTAATACAGCCCGTAAAGAGCCCCAAGAATCATAAGGCCGGCAAGATAACCCCATCGGGTGGCGGGGCTCATGACGAGCGAACGAATGAGCACAATAGGTGAACAAAGCGTAAAGAAAACCGACAAATAGTAGGGTATAGATGCCCCGGGATTCCTCCGCCACATATGGGTAACAGCGATTAGGGTCTCGCGAAACCATGATTTTTTCCACCTGAGTTGCTGCCGGAAATACCCTCTCCAAGTTTCAGGAACTATAGTCCGGACTATCGCATCTGACATATACAAGAGAGAATATCCCTCTCTGAGCAAGAGATTCGTCAGGCTACGATCATCACCAAAGGTACACCTCTTGCCGAGGAAAGTCTGGTTTTTCCATCTCTCCAGGACCTTCAGCACCGCGCTCCGACGATATGCTGAGTAACATCCGGAGCAGCACGTAACACTTTTGAAGACACTTTCAGACGCCTTGATAATGCGGAATGAGACAAAATATCTGACTGCCTGCATTTTGGTAAGCAGGTTGCGTTCCTTGTTTAAGACATCAGCATGCCCTACAACAGCGCCAACCTTGGGATCTGCAAAAGCTCTAACCAGAGGAACAAGGGACCCCGGCTCTATAACGCTATCAGAGTCAATGAACACCACTATTTCGGATTCCGAGCGGCATATGCCCTCGACCATTGCGGAACGCTTGCCGCGATTGACATCCCAGTTTATAGCCTCCACCTGGGGAAACATGTCCGCGGCACGGGCAATCTCCTGCCAGGTCCCGTCTGTCGAACCGTCATTTACCACGATGATCCGAAGCTGGCCAGGCGGGTAACCTACCGTGCAGCATGCCTGGATTGTCTTGAAGATGGCCTTCTCTTCATTCATCGCAGGGATTACAATTGTTACGGACGGGTAGAAGTCCCTTGTAGTGCCTTCTGCAACCAATCGCTCAGGAGCGTAAAGTAGCAGGCAAAATAGACGAAACATCAGATAGGACGTGGCCATCAGGCCATATATACCGAAGACAGGATCATTGTGTATGAATCTGAGATGGTGAATCTTGAGTCTTATCAGTATCGCTATGACCGCCAGCCAGAGGACAAAAACGGCTATGTCGTTTGTGGGCATAAGTAAAATGCGAAGGCGTTCCCCCGGATGATCTGGTGCTCCTCAGCGTCTACACATTCTATAATTTCCTGCTCTACTCGCCCTCCTGTAGAACGATTGCTCGGGGCAGAATCACTTCAAATGTACTACCCTCACCAAGTCTGCTTCTTGCGGCGATGGAGCCTCCATGCAGCTCCGCTATGGTTTTCGCTATGGCTAGTCCCAGGCCTATGCCGCTTGTCATATCCATCCCATTTATGGAAGCCGCCCGAGACCTTGAGCTGTCGACCCTGTAAAATCGATCGAAGATTCTCGGCAATTCCTCCTCAGGAATTCCAGGCCCCGTGTCAGAGATCATGACGTGGATGGAGTCATCTTCCACCTTCATTTCTATTTTGATCCTCCCGCCGTGCGGGGTGTATTTTACCGCATTGTCAACGATATTCCTGAACATCCGCATGAGTTGAACTCTATCCCCATTTACTATATATGTCTGCAACCTTGCAGTAGCTGGCGCACATTCTATGTCTATCTCCTTTAATGACGCTAGTCTTACTCCATAGTCAAAGACATCCCCCAGCAAAGTACTCAAATCGACCGGCGCAACATTCAGTTTCATCTGGCGGAAATCTGCCCGCGCAAAAAACAGAAGGTCATCGATAATATGGGAAAGCCTGCTCGCCTCATCTCTTACATTCAAAAGAGCTGCACGACATTTTTCCATGGTAGGATTTGGATCCCTTAATGCTATATCTGCAGCGCTTCTTATGACAGTGAGAGGCGTGCGGAGCTCATGTGAGACATCGGCTGTAAACTGCCGTTCCTTCTGAAACTGATCATCCAAACGGCCCAACATCTCATTGAAAGTGCGGGCCAACCGTCCCACTTCATCATCTACGTTCTGTAAATCTAGTCTCAAGCTCAGATCTTTGGCAGTGATCTTTCGCGCGGTTCGAGTTATGGCGTCAATTGGCGCAAGGGCCCGCCACGCCATCAGGTATCCGGTTATCCCCGCAAGAACGAGAGCCCCCAGGATGAGAGATCCAAGTATGAGCCGCAGGCGTGTCAAGGTGGATTCCAATGTAAAGAGTGATCGACCTACAACCACAACGCCAACCTGTTCACCCCTCATTTCAAGGGGAACGCACAGGAAGCGAATGGCCTCCTTTTCGCTTGCTCTCAGGGTGCCGATCACCGAATCTCCATGCAGAGCCGGACCAATGACATCAGGTCCTGCAGGCAGAACTTTGCTTGAATCTCCTGAGGTGGCTCTGATATGCCCGGCCATATCCAATATGATAAATGGGATGTTCGTCGAGGTTGAAGACAAATGTGTTCTGCCTGATATTCTGGGGTGGTCTGCACTGCCGTTGGCGATTGTAAGCCCGTCTGGACCAACGTCGATTGTGGCTTCAATTTGCTCAGTCCTTGTCTGTAAGGCTGCGTCAAGATCACTGTAAAGACTCCTTTCCATGGATACATATACAAGGACACTGAATCCGATAAGCATGGCGGCAAGCAGAAAAACATACCAAGCAGTGAGTCGCGTGCGAACGTTCGTCAAGCAGATCTTGATTTTCGAGAACGCTTCAGAGGATGTTCTTACTATATGGTTCATTTAGCTATTTGACCCACCCGAGACAAGACGATAGCCTTCACCACGGACCGTCTCCAATAATCTAACATTGAAGCCTTCGTCGATCTTCCTTCTGAGGTAGCGGATGTAGACATCTACCAGATTAGAATTCGAGACGAAGCCATATCCCCATACATGTTCTTCGATAGCTCCACGAGTCACTATCTGATTTGGATGGCGCATCAGGTATTCGAGGATACGGTATTCAGTGCCAGAGAGCTGCACTCGCCTGTCGCCCCGTATAGCCTCATGCGTCGCAGTATCCAGACTAAGCTCCCCCACCGTCAAGTTTTCCGATTTCAATTCCCTGGCCCTGCGCAAGAGCGCCCGCAAACGCGCGACAAGTTCATCAAAGGAGAATGGCTTAGTGAGGTAGTCATCAGCTCCCGCATTTAGGCCTGCTACCTTGTCATTCACCTCATCTTTGGCCGTGAGGATCAAAATCGGGGTTTCGTTGCCTTCCTCCCTGAGTCTGCGGCATACAGTAAGCCCATCCATCCCAGGAAGCATTAGATCGAGGATAATAACGTCATAGTCTGTGCATGAGGCCTGTTCATACGCCATATTTCCATCATGCGCCACATCAGCAGTGAAACCCTCATTCTCGAGTCCCTTCTTTATAAGGGATGCGAGTTTGACTTCATCTTCGACCACCAGGGCAAGCATAGCATCAACCTTTCATCCAGATTATCCTGTCAGAACAACCCAGCGCTTGAACAGGCTAGGAGGTATCCCGCTTTTCGGACCATGTCTTCTATGCTTTTATCATAATCTCCATATGGATAGCTGAAAATATTGACATCTTCATTAAGCAAGTTCTTGAGGAGGATCCTGGAGCAATATATCTCATGCCATGCTCTATCTTTACTGACGAGGGTAAGGCGAGGGTGAGTCAAAGTTCTGATTACTTCCTTCTCCCCTCATGTAACATATTCCTGAACAGTCAAGCCTGTGTCCCAAACTATGGATAGCCAACTCCAACTAGTGGATCCAGAATCGTCAGACCTCTCTTTCGATCACTCAAGACGCGGATAAGCGAAATTTGAGCGATCTCAAGAGCGATGTGAAATGCCCCGGGATGCGGTTTCTCATATCCGATTGCAGCGGAGGAAAGGCACTTTGTGACTAGCACGAATCCGGCGCGAGACCTTCATTGCTGCATGCCCCTTACACGAGCTATGAATCCCCGCATATAGGGTTTGACAGAGGGTAACCCCCTGCCCTGGGCCTCCCATTGCGCCCTTTCAATGGTAGGTCAGACTTGTGCAAACAGGCCACTGGGTTGCCGCTATCACCGGTCTACCATTTCTTAAACACAAAGAAGACCGCCCCAATGATCATGAGGAAACCCACTATATAGTTCCATTTGAGCTGCTCCCTGAGATATACCACGGAAAAGACGCTAAAAACCACCAGAGTTATGACCTCCTGAATGGTTTTCAACTGGGCTGCCGAGAACTGGGAATATCCTATGCGGTTAGCAGGGACCTGGAAGCAATATTCCACAAAGGCGATAAGCCAGCTAGCTATAATCGCCTTCCATAAGGGGGATTCCCTATATTTCAAGTGTCCATACCACGCAAAGGTCATGAAGATATTGGAGATAGATAAGAGGATAACCGTCTTCATCCCGTTTTCTCGCCTTCTTCTTTCGGGGTATCGAATTCGGATATCATATTACCATGTAGTTTCGGTTACCTTCGTTCTGACGGATTTACCTAACGCCTTCACCCGTTCAGCCGTGTTCCGGATACTGATATAAGCAACGGGATCTCTATTTCGCTATGGATTTCCAAAATCCTTGTATCCTGTGATCTGCAGGTATGTGGTAAATTTAGCCGGAGGGGCGATCTCGCGGCTCAGTCGCCCCAAGGTATTACAGGTATGGCATTGGAACATGTTCAGCCCCTCAATATAGAGTTCAAGCGGGTTGAGATGCGGTTCATCAGCCCGTGAGACTTCAGATGGGAAAGTCAGATGCATCATGACCCAAAGCAGCACGGGAATGAAGAAGGTGGTTGATTTGACGCCGAAGGAATATACCTGACAATGGGCAGGAGATAGGAACACATGGGCGGTGGCGGGGCGAACCCTCGGATGCAGGTGCCCCGCCATCATCGTTCATTTTATGGCTCCGGCTGTCAATCCCTTTACCAGGTATCTCTGTATAAATGCAAATGCAATAGCCACAGGGATGACGGCTATTGTTGAGGCAGCCATCATCTCATGCCAATAGACTATGTTGTACCCTGAGAAATCATACAACGCCAATGTGATAGGCTTTAGGGCACTATTCGTAAGGAATGTCAACGGAAACATGAGCTGATCCCATCCCATGATAAAAGCATATATGCCTGCTGCAGCCAACCCAGGTGCGGCTAATGGCAACATAACCCTGTACAGGGCTTGAATCCTGCTACAACCATCTACCATTGCTGCCTCTTCTAGCTCTCTGGGGATACTGTCAAAATAACCATGGAGAAGCCATATGACCATTGGTAGAGTGAAGGCAGCGCTGGTTACGATCACTGAGGTAAGGGTATTCAGAAGGCCATAGGCGCGGATCACTTTATATAGAGGAAGAATAAAGACAACAGGAGAAATCATCTGACTGGCTAGTATCCCAAATAGAAGGGAATTGCGCAAGGAAGTGACAGTCCTGCTGATTCCATAAGCTGCAGGAGCTCCCAATAGTATCGAGAGGATTCCGGTCGCGCCCGCAATTGCGAGACTGTTTTTAAAGGGTATATAGAACTTATACTGTCCACTCCATACAGTAAGGTAGTTTGACCACTCTGGTTTTCCAGGGAATAGCTTTGGAGGCCATTCAAATAACGAATCATAGGATTTGAGACTCGTGCCTATCATCACGATAACAGGGAATACCATCAATCCTATGAGCAGAATCAACAACAAATGGGTCATCATCAGATCCAGGGTCTTTCTTCTGTTCAAGCCTGCTCACCCCCGCGCCTAAGGATGCGCCAATAAAGTATGCTAAATGCCATCAGGATAATTAGTGTAACAGTCGCATATGCCGAACTCATTCCAACATCGTAGTTGGAGAAAGCTTCACGGTAAGTCTTGACCACTAGGATTTCTGTAGCGTTCAGTGGGCCGCCCCCTGTCATTGTCCAGATAATGTTAAATGAATTAAAAGTCCAGATTATTGATAATGTTGTTGCGGCCAGCAGTACCGGGATAAGAAGCGGCATGGTTATAAAGCGAAACTTGTGCCATGATCCAGCCCCGTCTACTGACGCCGCTTGATAGATGTCATTCGGTATAGATTGTAGCCCCGCCAGGAATACAATGGCCATAAACGGAACCCCCCTCCACATGTCTACAACCATTGCAGCGAGAAATGCAGAGGTCGTATTCCCAAGCCAGGAGTAATGATCGGATAGAATGCCAAGTTTCATCAGATAGTAGTTGAGCATTCCATATTGACCATTGAAAATCCATTTCCATACAATTGCGCCTATCACCTGAGGCGTAGCCCACGGAACAAGCAGCAGAACACGATATACTGCATTACCGCGGAATTCCTTGTTTAGCAGGACTGCTATGAGCAACCCGATTAAACTCTTCCCCAGGACAGAACCTAAGGTCCATACAGTTGTTCTAAGAAGGGTGCTCCAGAATCCTGGATCGATAGCAAGGGTGATGAAATTCGTAAACCCTATAAGAGTGGAGCCAGCCATAGGATTGATCAACGATTCCTTGAATACTGAAGATTTCAAGGTGGTAAGTAGTGGGAACCCTATTATGGCTATCATGCATATGAGTGCGGGCAAGGTCGCAACCAGTGCCGTCTTCTGTTGGTCATCCAATTTGATCTTAGTACTCATGATTGGCCTCCTATCACCAAGAGAGGGGGCATCCCACCCCCATCCCCTCATACCGCCAGACATGTAGACCCTCATCCGGCGGTTCGCGGCCCATTCCGGGCATACAAAGAGCGGCGGGTATGTTCGAATACCCGCCAGAAAAAGGACACCAGGGTTACTTCTTTGAGGAGGCAGGGACTAGACCCTGCTCTTCGATCTCACGTGCGGCCTCTTTCACTGCCTGCTCAGGTGTGGCCTTCTGTAAAAGTACCTTCTGAATCATCTCAACTATAATCTTCTGCATAGGCTCCCAACGGAGCGGTTGAGGCTGTGGCACTCCATATTGGGCCATCTTAATAAAAGTAGAGAAATATGGATCTTTCTGAAATTCCGGCAATCCAGCAATCTTAGGCCCTTGAGGAACAAGGCCTCCGATCTTATCTCTAAATATCTGCTCTTGCTCGCTTGTTATGAAGTCAAGCAGTAGCCAGGCTTCCTTAGGATGCTTGGTCTTACTATATATCCCCGTGCAGTCGGAAACCAATTCAGTCGCTATACCCTCCGGCCCAGCAGGGAGCAAGGCCGCCGCATAAGGGGTCTTTGGATTCTGTGGAGGCCTCCCCACGGACCTGCCTCCCCATGGCCCACTTACGAACATCGCAATCCGGCCAGCAGCAAATAACTCTGGCAATTGTTCACGGTGGTATTCAAGGGGATTCGGAACGACCTTATGTACTGTATATAGATCTCGATAGAATCTGAGGGCTTCTATGGCTCGAGGACTATCTAAGATGAGATTTCCTTTTTCATCGAATACGTTCCCACCCGCCTGGAATAAATAACAGAAGTACTGAGAGAGCGTGCTAACATGATTTGCCCCGGCAATGGCGAATCCATAGATGCCCGGATGCTCTTCTTGCACCTTCTTCGCGACTTTGACAAGTTCATCCCATGTCTTTGGAGGCGTTTTAATTAAATCACTTCTATAAATCAAGGCCTGGGTGCTATATGCCCGTGGCATTGCATATAGTTTGCCCTTGTATGTCATCGCTTTAATAAGGCCTGGATAATACATGTTACGTTTATCTTGTGTTACTAGTTTATCGAGCGGCATAAAGGCTCCCATTTCGACAAACTCTGGGAGCCATCTTGCTCCTATTTGTATCACATCTGGGCCGTCTCCGGCCATGATCATGTTGACAAGCCTATCGTGCACCAAATCCCAAGGAACGTCAAGCAGCTCAACCTTTATATTAGGATATTTGGCTTCAAACCTTTCCAGGTGACCCTGCCATGTCTGGCGGGATACTGGCTGGTCGCCACCCGGATATAGCCAGCGTATTGTAACCTTCTCTGCTCCAAATGCACCTGACGAAGATATGGCGACAGTTAGGATCACGATAAGGAACCAAGAGAATGACAAAGCGCACTTCTTTCTCATGTAATATGGTACCTCCTATCTCCTTGTGGGATTATAGTATATCGCGGTACATCGAAGCCTATATCCTGTCTACTGGATCCCTCCTTTTTGCGGCATGCAGGTGATAAATAAGGGGAAGTGGTTGAATGGGACAAGATCGGATCTCCAGGAAAACATTTCGCATCCTCATTATACTAAGGAAATCCTGCATGGTCAATATATTAATTCTTGTGTCGAAAATACTTCCAGCTCTTTCATCATTCAAACGGTAGAATGTTTATATTGAGATTCCGCAAAATTATTGGTATCATCTATTTAACGGTGTATGCCGATGCAACATTGACGAAGACTTATTTCTAATCCTGTATAAAGTTTGAGTCTGCATGATTTGGCCGCTAGAATAACCCGTAATGGGAATACCAGAGGGAGGAAACAGCCTTTGAAAGCCATAAAGACAACAGCTAGCTCCGCGCTGGCAAAACAAATCAATCGCTCGCTAATTCTAGACTGTCTATCGAAATATGCACCCCTTTCCCGGTCCGACATAGCGAGGCTTACTCGATTAAGCCCATCCACGGTCTCAGGGATAATTGATGAACTGATCAAGGCGAAATTCGTTCTAGAGATACAATCTGGGCCATCAACGGGCGGAAGAAAGCCCATACTTCTAGGTTTTAACCATTCGGCCAGGATGGCCATTGTCGTGGAAGTGACAGTGAGCATGATCCGAGCCGCCAGTGTAGATCTAGGGGGTGCCATAGGGTTATTATCTGAAATTCCATCTAGTGATTTATCTACTGAGGAACTGGTTGGGAAGATACTTGAGGTTATAGCCAGGATACTTGCCAGGATTCCCAAAAGGCATCGCGAAGTTGTTGGCGTAGGAATCGTCATACCAGGCATAGTGAATACTGCGGAGGGATTGGTGATCCGTTCCTCTCGCCTGAACTGGACGAACGTGCCACTTGGCAAGATAGTATCAAGAGAATTTTCAGTCCCTGTTCTCATTGAAAGGGACGTGAGGGCCGCAGCCTATGGAGAAAGGATTTTCGGCAAGGCCAAAGGAGTAAGCAGTTTTGTATATGTAACTATAGGAAAGGGCGGTATAGGGGCCGGTATAGTGATTGATGACAATCCTTATCCAGGAGCTAATATGAGGGCTGGCGAATTGGGACATATAACAGTGGCTCTTGGAGGCGAAAGATGTTCCTGCGGGAATGCCGGATGCCTTGGCACCTTTATTGGAGGGGATGTGCCGGACATCCAGACTGACACCCTCATAGAATACTGTGGCGCAGGTATCGTGAATCTTGTGAACCTTATCGACCCAGAGATGGTCATATTGGGTGGCGAATATATTGACTCAATTCCCGGACTAGCGACAGCCATTGGAGAATTCGTTCATAATAGGGTTCTACCTGTCCCCATCGATTCACTAAAAGTGGTCCCCTCAGAACTGGGCCCGAAGGCTTATCTCCTTGGTATGGCCAGTCTTGTTTTCAACAGTATCTTAGGAGCGTAGATTATTTTGTGTAAATGGTCTTTTCATATGATCCCCCGCCACGGGCCATAGGGCAGACGCAGCCACCTCCATCCGGTCACCGAACTGAAGAATGAGCTGCGATATACAGTCTGCCCATTCCCTTACTGGCGTAGTCCATTTCTTGGTCATGTCCATGGTAGCAATGCCTTATCTGTACTTCCAATTGAGGTAGGACCACCATCTTCGAAACCCTCGACATTCGCAACATGAAACCACTTGGGACTTCTGTGGAACCTTGCCGAGTTGTTTCAGCACCGGCTCCAGTATGCAGGCTTGAGACTCCAAGTCTGAAGCTTGGCAAGTTCTATAATATTCGGGGCATCAAAGCCTTCCGGGAAAATGACCCATTTCCATACTCCTTCTCCTACAACCTGCCTCTCTAGCTCTAGATTACCGGTCATCAGATTAATGCTGCCAGGCGATGAAGGTACGCTCACACCTGACCTGTTTGAAGAACCGTCAAATAAGTTTGATATCAGTGCATTGGCTGTAGCAAGGAAGTCCACTGGATTCAAACTCCCCCCGCCTATCGGTACTGCATCCGGAATCCGTCCGTTCATATCGATGAAATC
>JABLXA010000020.1 GCA_013178415.1 Bacillota bacterium
GATCCCAAGGGTGTCGAATAATGCTGAGATAAGAGGAGCAGGTCCTGCATGGAATATCTTTAAGGATGAAACCATTGGAAACACCCCTGCCCCCAGTATACACGGAAGCAGGGGAAAGTACAAGTAAATATTTACCTTATAATCCTATAAATGTAACATTATCACTGGAAATATCTCTCCCTTATCTATGACCTCAGAAAATGCTCCTTCATACTCCGAAAGGGTGCGAAATGTAAGATGAAGGAAAAGCCAGTCAAAGACAGACGCCACGCTACCTGCCTCGACGATGGTCACGAGCTCGTTTACGCTCGCATACCGCCAGAGCTGGTTGTACATCCCGAATATGTAATAGCAGATAAGCCTGATAGATGCCAGGATCGGAAGCTTTCGTATGAAGATCAGGAGGTATTGCTCCGGGAGGGTGAATTCAAAACGCACAAGAATGGACAAAAGTCCCGCGACCACGATAAGCCCGAGGTCGCACGCTATATGGACGACCGTTTTGACGCTTCGGCTCATGGCTTATTCACCCTATCCGGTTCCAGGCTACTTTCTCTTTATTCGCCATGGATCTTAGAATACCTCCAGGCCTGCCATGCCATCCCACAAGTCCCAGATTCATGAAGCCACCTCGAGGGCCTTCTCGAGGACCGTAGCCACATAGTCTATCTCCTCCTCTGTGAGGTGGTTATGGAACGGGATGGCTATGCTGGTCCGGCCCAGAAGCTCCGTCACCGGGAAGTCGCCTTCCTTAAAGCCAAACCTTTTCCGGTAGAAGGGCTGGAGGTGGATGGGGGTAAAGTAGGGGCGGCAACCGATCCCGGCCTCCTGCAGGCGGCTCATTACATGCTCCCGTACTTCAGCCTGTCGTTTGGGTGAAGGTTCATTTATGGCCACACGGATCACATATACGAACCAGCTCATTCGCGTAACCTCAGGGGCGACAAAGGGCAACCGCAGGCCAAGGCTATTTGGTATTCTAGAAAGCCTCTCCTTATACATAGCCGCCACCCGCTCGCGCTTAGCTATGATCTCCTCTATCCTACCCATCTGAGCCAGGCCCAGGGCGGCCGAAAGCTCGTCCATCCGGTAATTGTAGCCAAGCTCCTCGTGGGAAAGCCACAGGCCGCTCTCGCCCCGGCCCTGGTTCCGCAGGCTCCGGCAGAGACGGGCTACGTCGTCATCGTCAGTTACGATCATCCCACCCTCTCCCGTAGTGATCTGCTTATTCGGATAAAACGCGAACACCGCAGCATCGGAGAATTCACCAGAGCCTG
Source organism: Bacillota bacterium (assembly GCA_013178415.1). Lineage (NCBI taxonomy): Bacteria > Bacillati > Bacillota > Bacillota bacterium. The sequence continues at coordinate 1,278 of JABLXA010000020.1, forward strand.
CCTTCTTTCCCTTATACTCAGACCCGATGGCCTCGCACGCATCCTCTATGACCACAAGTCTATGCCTTCGAGCGATCTCCCGGATCCTATCCAGCCGCGCCGGCTGGCCGAAGGCATCCACCGGGAGGATAGCCCTGGTGCGCGGCGTGATAGCGGCCTCGATAAGCTCCGGGTCGATGTTACCCGTATCCGCTTCTACATCAACAAAGACCGACTCTGCCCTCTCGTAGAGTATACAGTTACTCGAGGCAATAAAGCTGAACGGCGTGGTTATGACCTCATCACTCTCCCCGATGCCAAACGCCCGCACGAGAAGGTGAAGGCCACTGGTGCCACTGTTTACCGCAATTGCGTGCTTTCTCCCCACGTACTCTGCTACAGCACGCTCGAATTCAATCATCTTTGGGCCGAGGGCGAGGATCGGAGAGCGAATGACCTCGTTAATGGCGGTGATCTCTTTTTCTGTAATGTCTGGACGTGAAAGATGTACTTGCATAAGGTGGTGCCTCCTTAAGCAGTGGTGCCTTCCTGGGCTACTTGACTCTAACCTACAAGCTATGTCTTTACTTTATCCGTATATAGGTGTAAGCGTTCCTGATCGAGCAGTTGAAATAGGTACCATTATACGAGGCATTAGGGAGACCGAGGTATTGCTCCTTTCGGACATCAAAGTATTGGTACACCCTCGGATCTCCTTCGCCTTCAAAAAGACTCCCAAGGCCTTGTCCGTCTTCCCAATATGATTTAACCACCAGTCTACGAGAAAACGCTGAGACCCAATAGCCAGAAGGAAACTCTGCCCTTCCCGGTCAAACCTCTACCGGAAATCCGAGAGCTTTTCGACATACGAATCGTGTTCTCCTTTATGAGCTTGCAGCCCTGGATATCCATAGGCCACCATATACCGCTCCTCGGTGCTAAAGTGAGTTACAACATAGTCACTGAAAAAGCCTGACACCCCAGCTACCCGCTCTTCCCCCTTCCCATGGCTCATAGCTGAGAGCAAGGTATTGATCCTTTTGAAAAGCTCTTTGTGCTGGTCATCGATGATCCCAACCCCAGCGGAAAGATCTTCTGTCCGTCTGAGCAAATTACCCGTCCTCCGATCATGCCTATTATATCGGTTCAGTTCGTATCGGTCAGCAGGCGGAACATCAGTACCCCCACTGATCATCACCCAATAAAATCACTCATCGAAGAATCCCTTGAAGAGTTCTGCGACCGCCCTGCCCTCTCCTTTGTCATCGCCTCATCAACCGTAACGGTGATAGGTAAAGCGTCACCCGGCCTGGCACCTTTGGGAAGGGCTTCCCGTGAGAGGTTAAACATTGTGTTCGCTGGTCCCTCAATAACTGCCTAATCGCCCTTGAATCGGTCTGGGTGTCTACGGTGACGCTCCCAAAATCCTGAAGGGGATGGAATTCCCGCGCGACTTTCAAAAAGGACATCGGCGTGCACAGATTTCTTCCGCAAGGCCCAGCCCTGTCGGGTCGCTACACCCATAACCTATTAACATTATTCGATTCGACGAATATCGCAATTACCCTTTCTATGAGAGCGGAGGTCGCGGCTCGATATGTTCTTCCGCCCATACTTAAGCCAAATCTAAATTGCCTTGCCTATAGTTTCTGCATCCATGGATCAGAATTTCTGACTTCGGCAGGAACAGTCAGGATTTATAAGGGTCAGCCAGGATGCCTGTACAAATGGAGGCTTGCTGCTACTGTCTTCCGCAGGCCCTCGAGCAAAGTTTGAGGGAGCCAGCCTGATAAGTCCTAATAGTTCTCGAACATTCTCCTATCACAGGAACAGCCGCAGTAGCGCCATGAGCGTCCGGTCGTCGCAGACATGGTGCGTGTTCCTCACCCACGCGGCTCCGTTCCGTCCAATAACGAATATATCGAAGGTCATAGCGCTTGAACTCAGCAAACACGCAAACCTTTGCGAGGCACCCCCGCGCACCCGGCTGATCTAGATCAGCCGGATCGACGCGGCGAGCAAAAGATAAAACCCCGGGTCGATAGCGCATACACGCTCGATGGACCGCACCTCGGCCTCTACAGGGGTTGTGAATTCCGACAGAAGATACAGCAACTCGGACGAGCTTAGTGTCAGCCCTAAAAAAGATGTGTATCCCCTTATGAGTCAGCGACGCATCCGCCTTTGGCGCGAGCCTCCATGACTTAGGAGTCGATTTGCTTCGAGGATCTAGTCCACGTATCATCAGGCATTGCTCCTGATGTAAGCTCGCGCCACCACAATTTGAACTTCAATAGCCATATCCAAGTATGCGGGTGATCCTCAAGGAACCTGCTAATTGCTATTTTTACCAGATACCGCTTCTTTAGTTTCAGGAATTGCGGGCCCGGTATACGCGGCAAGTCCCCCGTATCTAGATATTGATCTTCGATGGCTTTCAAATCCTGTTCACTAACAGTATCACGTGAGTCCAGGTTTCGGATAGCATAGAGCACCCTCGTATAATGGTTTACTGCCTCCATATGGCGGGCCGCATGAGAGGATGGTTTCGAAATCGCCAATATGAGTCCGGCGAAGAAGTTTACAACTGCGATCAGGGCTTTGAGCCACTTAAACCAATCTGGAGCCAAATGCAAAGTCCTGGCTATGAAATCGTCAGAAACGAAGGTCAATGATAAAAGGAGACACGATGTGAATAAAGAGCCATAGTAAACCGTGTTCTGCTTATGGAGGTAATGGTCAGCCAGTTGTCCATGCATGTCAGCCTGCATCTCGGCCTTCTTTTTGATTTTGGCGAGAATTTCACCGAGCTGCTTTGGGGGCGAAGACGAGTGCATGCTGCTCACGTGAATATCCCCTTCCATTGATCGATATTCATAAGGCGGTCAGCATTGCTCAAACGGTTTGCCAGCCTTTCTAAGGCTGCACTACATTGTTGACGCAATAGGTTGTTAGCCCCTCCCAGGTACTCATCCACATGAACCGATTGCCCAGTAGAATCGGACATCGGTGACAATACGAGTTTGGGAGCCTGGCGGCATAGGTGAAGAAGCATATCCTTATAAGTCATTCGTCCGCTATAGGTGTCAAAGGCTTTAATAGCCAGCGCCTCGATATGATAGCCGGAGAGCCGGACTTTTTCTGAAAGAGACTCGTTTAGGCCCTTAAAGAGTTTAATTACCGGAACCAGCTTTTGATTGCAAAGTCGGTTGGCTTCTGTCAGTTTCTCAGCGAATCTTGCCGGTTTTACGACATTACTCCAGCCATTTCCATCGGCCCGGGCAATTTTGACCCCTGTTTTAGTGCTTAACGCGGGCAGTAGCTGAATCTCGTGTCCGGTGCTAGAAAATCTCACGGTAACTGCCAATGCCCCGACCCGGATCTCGGTATTCGGGAGTCGTCTCCGCAGTCGTTCAGCGAAATACTCTTTCACTTGGGCTGGGGAGGCGTTAGTTAACGATGTGTTGTTGATCCTTACTAACATATCGATATCGCTTAGGCCGTTAACATATGTGTGTTTACTGATGGAACCGCCGAAGATCAGATCTACGGCTCCTTCAATATCTTTATCTAGAGCCCTCTTGATAGTATCTAGATGCTGTTGTATCTCCTCTACCTTTCTATCATTATAGTTAGATAGAAGGTCCAGCAAGTATTGGTTAATTTCGACTTCGTATTGCGCCCTCTGTTCATTCGAATGCATTTGATTCAAAAGCTTATCAACATCAGGGGGTTTCCCCCAATTGTACCACCCACCAGAACCACCCATCAGACCACCTCCTGAAATTCAACATTGGCAGACCCGATGAGGGCCTGGATCTGCTTCTGATGATCCAGTTTCAGCTCGAGCACCCCCCAGTCGTGGCTGCGTGCGAAACGTCCCATTAAGGCCTGGGTCCTGGCCAATTGCTGTATGTTCCGAATGGAGGCTGCAGCATGGATAGCAGTGTATCCTTGGGTCCACAGGCCCTCCGTAAGCGCATAACTGTTATAGTAGACAGCCGTGCCTTCATTGTAGGCCAATCGTAGCCAAGACAAGCCATCGAAGATGTCCGCTCCGCAGAGGAAGTATACCAGTACAGACAGCGGATCGAGGCAGCCGAGCACATGGATAGGGATGTCAATACTCTGCTCGTAAAAGGCTTTCCTTATCTTGACTAAGCTGCGGCACCGTTCCAGGAAAGATGATCCAAGTTCCTTTTCAACCACCCCGACGACATCGAACTCTCCTAGTTCCTCGCAGCACTCAACGATGCTCTTGACGTCTATAGAGCCAGAGTCCTCAGTCAATGGCTTAATCAGAAAATCCCTTGCGTAGTCCCTTGGTATTTTGGAAAAGAAGCGTTGCGCCTTGCCGATTTGGTCAGATAATGCAGCACGAGTATCATAGCTGATTATTACGAGAGAAGAAAGTGGCTTGAGAGATAGGATAGTTTCCAGATAGCGATCTTCTGACCATTCCTTAGATTGGTTGGTGACGCCATAGAAATCCGACAGATCCTGGTTGGTTCCCACCTCGAAACCACCGCTATCTACAAACAGGATCTCGGAGCAGTAAATTTTCTCGGCGTCCAAATGACCATAGCGTATATCATAGGCACTGATTAGAGACGTGTCAGGGGTATACTCACTGAGTACCCCGTGGATCTTGCTGATCTCGGGAAATCCGCGACTTGAGAAGCTGGGCACAAGCAGCGGGGTTTTTACTTTAATCGTCTCGATGCGTCTCTCTTTGCACAAATCACTCAGTTTCAAGTAATCTCCCCCGATCATGGCAAGACGGGCACTGACCACAAGGGTGATCGCCGTTGCGTTCACAGCTATAAGTAAGATGAATAGGGACCCCATACTTTTTGCAGTAGTGGAAGATCTCCGGCTTAGTCCACTGCAAGAAAGGGGCTTCAACTGTCACAAGTCCCCCATAATAGCCGTCTAATATTCGTTGCATATCTTGCAAGAACCCAGAGGAACAGTCATAGTACGGAGTCCCAGAATGTATTCCAATTGCGACCCTGTTTGACCCTGGCGCAAGGGAAGAACATGCAGCCAAAACGAGAAGTGCATTCCTGCAAAGGAATTCGTCGCCCCTCATACCCGGAGTAGGCTGAATCCTAGCCATCGTCAGAGGAATGTCATAGTAGGCTGCAACAGCGTACGCGGACGCCATCTCCCGCTCTGCAGTGGGTTGCCCATAATTGACGTGAAATCCCAATACGGCTATACCCTGGCTTAGGTATAGGTGAACAAGAGCAGTCGAATCGATGCCTCCGCTAAGCAAGATATTCACCGAAGCCAACCAAAACCACCTCTAGCCGGACCACGTGTGAATTCCTATCAGTTACTCACGTCCGCATCATTCAGAACCGCCACAAATGGGGAAGGCGAGAGAGTTAGATCCGCTAGATCCAGGCACCACACCGTCCGGCCATCACTGCTGGTTGACCCAGTTGCCCCTTTGAGCTTTTGGCCGGGGATGATGGCAGCATCTGCACCTATCTCATCTGCCGCCGCTGCAGCGACTTGCTCTGCATTGACACATGGCGCCACCTGCACAAAACCAAGCGATGGATAAAGATCAGCAACAACCCCATTCTTGCGGGTCGGAATATACTCCGCCATCAGCCGGTCAAAACCTAATCTACGAGCCTCCATGGCTAAGTAATATACGAAAGTTTGCTCCACGGTGCGGCCCATCACCCGGCAGCTCATTAGCAGACTATCGATCCAAATCATATCACCATTGGCACGCAGGATACCTACGGCAACCAGACCATTTTCCCCAAAACGGTCTTCTAGTTCAAGGCTGTAGACGTGCCACTCACCGCTCGCAATTCGTTCTCGAAGATCCTGTTCTGTATACCGTCGGGTGGTCAAGTTGAATTGGTTGGTCTTTTGGGTGAGTTGTGCGATACGGGGCAGGGTCATGTCATTAGCCTTCGCAATAGTTGCCTTCATCTCAAGCCGGCGATAGAAATCCTCCAATGAGGCGCTTTCACTCTGGAGGACACGTCTTGCCGCCTGCTGACGATATTCCTCTCCCCGCCGCCTGTCGTCCGCTGTTATCGTCAGCGTGTCGAATACGGGGAGCGACTGCAGAAAAGCCACGAAGTTCTCCGGCTGCGCTGGCATCTGATATGCGAGGACCTCTGGAAGAGCATCTCTAACTCGTGCAACCTCCACCGGATTATCATCAAGGAAGACGACACTGTCCATCCCGATGTTAAGTTCCTGGACGATCTCCTGGATGTTGGTTGCCTTGTCGCGCCAATTGATGCGCATGCTGGCAAAGTGTTCGCGTCGCAATACCATATCAGGATGGCTATCGAGAACCTCCAAAGCTATATCAGGCTCATTCTTGCTGCAGATCCCCAGAATGATACCACGCCTGTATAGGTTAAGAACCGCATGCTGAAAATCCACATATGCAGAACCCGGATATGTATTTCCAAGTTTAATGCCGCCTATGCCATCCTCGCCAATAATGCCGCCCCACAGAGTGCCATCCATATCTAGAATCAAGCACTTGCGGGTCAATCCCGTAAGATGAATCAAATACCGGAGATATTCATCCGCAAGGTGAGAGAGTTGGTGAGGATTGACCGGGATTCGAGCCATATGCCACATTCGTGAATCAATCCAGTTAAGTTTCCCGTATCGACTACTTAATTCATCATAGCCAAACACATACACACCTGGGAAAGAGCGGCATATTTCACGTAGGGAATCGTTTAAATCGCGAATCGCCCGGATCTGCCCACCGGTATCCTGATAATCAAAGATCCCGTAAGAAGGGATTGCTGGCGTTTCAAAGTTATGCACCAAAATCGTTGCGTTAAGCCTCTTACGCAGCTGACTCAACAGCATTTGAAACGTCGAAAGAACCTGCGTATTGAGGTTCGCAATCTGCTGAGAAGACAGCGCCGTGTAGTCATAAAATAGAGCGGGAGCCACGTCTACCAAACGTACTGCTAGAATGACCACGTCGGGCAGGAAATGATATAACTGACTGTTTGGATCAAGGATCTCCTGCTGATACTGACCATAGGGACCCATGCCTATCTCGGCGTTTATGCCCGCCAGCAGACACTTGACCCGGAGGATCGGAATAAGCTGCTCTATAGTGGCAGAACGCAGGAAATAGATGCGTATTGGTTTGAGCGGAAGCCCAGATAAATCAGCGTGGTCCAGAAGATTGTCAGCCGCCAGGTAATCACTGATATTGCCATCATGCATTAGAGACCACTCCAGTTCCCGCAGAAGCGAGAGTGGCTTTGAGGTTCGGCCTAATTCACAGATAAGATCCTTGAATCCCTCCATGTTCATCCCCTCACCAGTAATTCCTTCGGACTAGCCTCTGGGTCGGCCTCTACCAACTCGACCAAAGAACGGTCACGTAGATACATAAACATAACGGAATGCCCGGCGAACGCAGCCGCCGGCGCTGGCCCAAATACGGGTATCGCGCCGCCCGTTCGCCATATCTTCCTGACCTTCTCAATATCTTGCGTTACATAGCAGACGTGGTGGAGTCCACCTCCATATCGTTCCAGAAAGTTTGCTACTGGCGCGCTATCGCTGTATGGAGCAACTAACTCCACTAACACTCGATTTCCCGGCAATTCCATGAAACAAATCTGAGCCTGCTGGATTGTATCATCTACGACTGGCCCAACCTTGCTTGCTCTGAATAATGTTTCATATGTCCGTAACCCCTGAGAAAGGTCCTTTACTACCACGCCAACATGGTGCATCGGCAACATGTCCTTCACCCCGCGACCCCCTTACTCACAAGGATCTTGCGGGCAGCTCTAAAACCTCCATCACCGATTTCCCCAATTTCTTCTGGACTAAAAGAAACCCCGAAGCGTTCCTCAATGCTGACAATTAAATTTAGGTGCTGCATAGAGTCCCAATTGGGAACATTGCTGGGGGTGAGATTGTCGTAGACTTCTTCGGGTTTCAAATTGAATACATCGCAGAATACCTGTCTTAGCTTTTCCTCGAGACTTTCTACCTGGGCCATTCCATTTATCACTCCTGAAGAACATGAACTACTCGAGAGACTGTCACCGGACCAATTGTGAGGGCAGCTCCCGCCCAAGCGTAGCCGACACCGAAACCGAGAAGTAGTACTTTTTGGGGGGCAGATGAAATGCTATCGCCTATATCGTCGGCCAAAAGGAGGGGAATACTAACTCCCGAGGTATTTCCGTAGCGCTGGATGTTGATCGGGGCTTTCTGCGGTTGAACTCCGATTTTGCGAGCCAGGTGCTGAACTATCATTTTGTTAGCTTGATGAAAAAGAACCCAATCAAGTTCATCTTTTGTCCACCCATGCTGGGCCAAAGTAGTCTGCACCAATCCCGGGACCTCACGGATGGTAAAGTTGAAGACTTCCCAACCATCCATATAGAATTCGCGTGGAGACCGTGCATTCCCCTCGGGATCCGTTACCCTGGTATACGACTCGGGTCCACCGCCCCGATCACGGAACCCCCCCGCCGGTATGATCAGGCTCTGAACACCTCGCCCATCACTACCGAGGACAAAGGATGATGGTTCAGCCGCAGGATCCCATTCCAGGGCAGCCGCAGCACCAGCATCCCCAAACAAAAGGCTCGATCTGTCCTGAGGCGATGCCACCTGGCTAAGGGTATCCCCGACTAGTAAAAGGACACGTTTGGCTGACCCACCACTGACAAACTGACTTGCAATCCAGTATCCATAGACAAATCCGCTACAGCCCATAGCAACATCGAAGGCAAAACAAGATTTGCTTAGGCCTAATACCGCATGAACAACACTAGCATCATTAGGTAAGATATAGTCAGGAGTTTGTGTGACAACGATAACTCCCTCGATGGACTCGGGGGGCCAGTTAAGCCCCTCCAGAAGATGCTTCGCTGCAGCGACACAGAGATCGGACGTTGTCTGGCCAGGCTTTGCACGGTAAAGAGTTTCTATCCCGGATAACTTCGCTACCTTCTCGGCTTCCTCCAGTGGAAATGCACTGCCAATGTCTGCGACGGATAGCGCTTTTCCCGGCACCGAACATACGATCCCTCGAAGCGCTACATTCTTCAATGTCACGCTTGGCATTTGCTCATGACCCCTTTTTCGTCAGCACCAGGTCAACAAGGTCTTTAACCTTCTTGATGGTACGTATCTCTTGTGAGCTAATCTGTATACCATACCGTTCGTCTAGCATTGATATAATCGTCAGCCAGCCAATGGAGTCCCACTCTGCTACCTCGCCGACATTAGTTTCTAGAGAAATGGAACCATTAGTAATCTCCAGGGCCTCTGAAATTAAATTGAGCACATCTTCAGTTACCACAAGTTATCACCTCATTTTGAGATTACCTTGGCAAGTCTAACACCTTCGCAGGAACCCCAAGGACCGTCTTTCCTGCACCTACACGCCTGACAACCACACTCCCCGCTCCAACAGTAGAGAAGTCTTCGACCACAGCGCTGGGCAAGATAGACGCATGGCTTCCCATGAACACTCCCCGGCCAAGGCGGGCATGGCCCGTCACATCGCAATATGAGCTTAAAGTGCATCCATCGCCTACAATAGCATCATGCCCTATAGAAACGAACCGGTTAAGAGAAACAAAGTTGCCCAGTATTGAATCAGCAGTAAGTCCAGCCTGGTACATCAAAATGTTCCCAATACCTATTTTGCATCTTGGGCCTATCTGTGCTGTGGGGTGAATTAGATTGATGAACCTTGCTCCCTTGGCCAGCAGATGTTCGCAAATCTCCAGTTTACGGCGAGGTGACCCAATGGCACAAATGTAAACGTATTGGTCGCTAGGTTGATGCCCCATAACCGGACCCACGACAGGGATGTCTATACCTTTCTCTCGGAGGTGCGTTTCAGCATCCTGTGCGTCATCCAAAAATCCACCGATGGTCCACTCCACTCCGTAGGCCGGGTTCTCCAAGGCCGCAGCAAGCACCTCACGGCCAAATCCACCAGCACCGATAATGATCAACTTATGTACATGGCTCAGCTGAGGTACCCCCCATCAATTACAAGGGTGATTCCAGTCACCCAGCGGGCAGCAGGCGAAAGAAGATAAGCGATCCCATACGCGATATCTTCCGGCTTCCCTAGCCCAAGTGGGTGCCGTGCGATACTGCTCTCAAAGTTACTCGCACCGATCTGCGCATGTTGTTCGTGCATTGGAGTTTCTACCATGCCCGGTGCGATGGCATTCACGCGGATAGACCTGGCTGCTAATTCACGCGCCGCTGCACGGACCATAGCCACCAGACCTCCCTTGCTGGCCGAGTAAGCAACTAGACCTGGCGAACCGGATAGACCCGCAACAGAGGAAACAAAAACAAAAGATGCCCCGTCAGCTGCTACGCCTTTGGCAGCTCCGCCTTTAAGCAAGAGCATGGCTGCATCCAAATTTGGAATCATCATACTATCGACATTTTTTGAGCTCATCGCTCTGATTGGAAGAATCCGCGAAATTCCAGCGCAATGGACTAACCCATCTAGTGGACGCCCGACTTTTTCGCTCACGCCTTTGATCCAGCTAGGAATTCCATCAACCTCGCTAAGATCATATGGCTCTATGAAATGCAACTCACGGTTTTCCATCATCGAGCGCGTTTCCTCAAGCGCAGGATTCCTCCGTCCGCTAAGAATAACACGTGCACCAAGCTTACTGAGAACTATTGATGTTGCCCGCCCGATGCCTGAAGAGGCACCTGTCACCAGGACGATCTTCCCTGATAGGCTGAACGGGTTATCCACTTCCAGCCCCCCTTTCATGGTACTTTATTTAGTAGTGAGATCCCGAACCTCCTTATACTAGTACCACAACGGCCACCGCCTTGTCGCAATCATGCGAAATTGATGTCAGGCCCTCACGAACTCCCAATGCCGACATTATTTCGCGAGCTTTACCATAGAAAACAAGTTTGGGCGCTCCATCTGTGCCGCGTAATATCTCTACATCGGTCATATTGGCCACGGATAATGCCCCTGTTCCAAGCGCCTTAAGTGCTGCCTCTTTAGCCGCAAAACGGCCGGCGAGAAACTCTATTCGCCGACCCGGCGACAGAGATTCACCAATAGCAACCTCACTTGGGGTGAAGACCTTCCTTGCAAATGAAGGTGAACGACTGAGCACGCGACTCAAACGCGCGATGTCCACCAAATCAACCCCAACCCTCATCTCCTGTTCCCATCCCGGCAATGCACTTATCCAATCACCACTTTCGACCGCCACCTATGGTATTAACCTTGCGATCTCAATACTGTGCTCAGCCGCTACCGGAGCTATTTTCCTTAACATGGCCTCAGAGTGCCTCCAGGAGGTAATGAGTATTTTGTCGGGGTGTAAATCTGTGATCACCTGAGGGCCTTCAACATGATGCGTAAAGAACGACATTCCTAGCTTTGCCGGGTCATCATCCATGACTCCCACTACCGTAATATGCGGAAGGCCCTGAATAGCAAGATATGTCATGCGTCCTGTCTCACCGGCGCCATAAATGATAAGTCTGGTCGGTTCTTCTCCACAGGCATGAATAACCCGTTCCCTCAGATCATCAAGCACCTGGTCAAATAGGGCATATAATTGCGCCAGAAAAGTTATAACATGATAGGACCGCCTGCGGTCTCCGGCTGGGGTCAGTCTGTAATCAACTCCGCGCCCCTCATGAGGAAGACGATCGATGAGGCCGGCCTCTGCGAAACGGCGAAGGTATGTATTAACCATCGCTGGAGCCAGCCCAATGATGCGACCAAGTTCAGCCTGAGAGCTGCCGGGATGCTCGCTCAGACGAGCAAGGAGCCTAAGCTCATTTAAAAGCGGAGTCGGCTGTAGATAGTCTCCTAAATCAAACCACATGCGATCCGTCCGTTCATTCAGTGAGTGTACGTAAATCATATCCTACATCCACGATAATTGTCAATTATCGACTGTCCCGATGTCGTAAAAAAACCAGGAACACGGAACTGATGATTATATGGTCTCAGAACCCCACGCCCTTACGCCCTTTGAATTCCGGCATCGTCGCGCACCCCTCCGCGCTGATGCCTTCACGTTTTACAACCTTGACCAAAGTGAGCCAGAGGATCTTAAAATCAAGCAAAAGGCTCCAGTTGTCTACATACCAGACGTCAAGCTTGAATTTCTCCTCCCAGGTTAGGGCATTGCGGCCGTTTACCTGCGCCCACCCTGTAATGCCGGGTTTGACTTCGTGGCGCCGCGCCTGCTCGGGGGTGTAGCGGTCGAGATATTCCATCAAGAGCGGTCTTGGGCCGACAAGGCTCATCTCTCCGCGCAGGACGTTGAGAAGCTCGGGCAATTCATCCAGGCTGGTGCTGCGCAGGAACCTGCCCACAGGGGTGAGTCGGTCTTGGTCAGGGCGAAGTGCCCCCCTCTCGTCACGCGCATCGGTCATTGTGCGGAACTTGAGCATGGTAAAAGGTCGGCCATGAAGACCTGGCCGTTTTTGCCGGAACAATACTGGCGATCCCATGCTCAGGCGTACAAGAAGCGCAAGAAATATGAAAAGAGGGAGTAATAGGATTAACAATGACAGAGACGCAACTATATCGAACCCGCGCTTGATAAAGCGTTCCATATCCCCCGTCTTACCCCAAAACATTATTCGCATATTCGAAACTCAGACGTCATCCGCGATATCTTGCTCTGCGAGCAACCCCGCTTCAGCAACGCCACAAGGCTGTCTTGCGAGCAAGAGAAATGTCGCCTTCCGGCGAACGCAGGGCGACAGCATTCTCACGTTGGGTCCCCCTTTGCAATAGCCCTGCCGACCACAATCTTGCGGTCTATGTACTCCGAATGCACACTGCACCTGTCTTTGACATCAACAAATAGATGATGAACACCAGGCTTGACGTCAGCTTTAAGGTCAATGCTAACCGTAAGACATCCCTTGGAATCACGGGAAACCGTGTAAACGCCAATATCTTGATTCTCCTTGAGATCAAAGCCATCTACGCGGACTATCAGGGTGTCCTCATCAAGTTCCTTGCAATCCCTTAGATCTTTGGTGTAGGAATCAGCAATAGCAGGGATACAACGCAAATTGATTTTCTTGGCTGCAAACATCGTTTCGAGGGAGACATCTATGCTGTCGGCGACGGCAGCATCGCCAGAAGCAGGAAGAAGCCTATCTAGAGGACGGATGTTCCCAGAGCAGGTGCTGGTCTCTTCCTCTGGCGCCCCTAATGTGATAATGGGACGTAATCCGCGCCGCATGGCTTCGCGAGCGGCGGAAATATCCCCGTCAGCGTCAAGGAGAAGCCCGGATAGAAAAGCTATGATCGGGCTTTGGTCCTTCCAGTTACCCTTAGAGCTTGCGCCAAGTCTGCGAAGGCTCTTGAGGAGGAATGAATACAGCAGCTCATCCAAGTCAGCACCCCGCTGCTCGAGGCGTGCCTCTATTCCCGCGGCAACCCCTCCTACTCCGGGTATCTTGGAAAGTAGAGCCTCCACAGGTTCGTCGATTAATCGCTCGATCTCCTCCCTTGAGATGTCGGCCTTGAACGAACCGCCAATCTGATACAGAATTGAGAAGATGGCGCTCCCCGGCTTTGTCAACTGCTGGGAGGAAAGACCCCTCAGCTGATAGTGAAATCCCTCCGCTTTCGGCTCTGCCGGGCCGGCAAGGTTTTGAATCTCCTCCCAGCTTTTACAGAAGAGCCCTTCAACCACTCTGTCCGCTGCTAAACTGAGGATATCGGTCTTGACGAAGCTCTTGAGGTCTTCATGGAGATTCGGACATACCCTCAGCAGAAATCTAATCAGTAAGCCGGTACCGAATATGATCGTATTGAAGTCACGTTCCAACGATGGCAAGTGTTCAGGCGGTATCCTAACACATCCCTGTCCCCAGAATCGCTCAGAACATCTGGTTAAGAGCCCATATGGGCGTTCCTTATGATCAAAAAGGTTAACCTTGATTCCATAGAGGTCTTTACCTTCGTCGCTAGCCAGTACGGCTACATCAAGAAAGAGCTCATATAAGCCATGGTTAGGTACCTTATATCTGCCTCGCAGTTCCCTTGGGAGATCTGCACCGAAGATCGTGAGTGCGTTCGCGAAGCCAGCAAAAGTGTGAGTGTCATCCGCAATCTCTGACGGGTCATCACTGAGTTCACCATTGCCCTTTACACATGCATAGTGGGGATACCAATCAGCCAGCTGGTGAGCAAGCCACCCTGACACAATCGCCAAATGGCTTTCCGGATACTTAGAACGGTTGCCATTCCACTCGTCAACCAGCGCATAACCGAAACGTGGAATCCCCCGGGCATTGTCAGGATGGCAATTATGGGCGTAGTCATAGAGGTCGATGCCGTTGAGAATATGATATGTCGAAATCGCATCTGCGCTGTTGCCAGCATTTATGAATTCATTCTCGTGAGCTGATACAATCTGTAGCAGTTCCCTATTTATTTGGTGGTTGCCATTTTTCTTCTCATCTTTTGCTCTTTTTAGGGCTAGACGGTTCACGTAAGCGTGAGAAAAGGGACTTAATGCAATAACAGGAAACACCGGAAGCAGAAGCATCAACAGAAACAAACTCTTGAACTTCTCCATTAGCTTCCACCCCACTTTTCTAGCCTTCACAACATTCCTCTAATCCGGAGACTGTAGAGGGATCCGTTCCTTCAGCAATTCCGCGGCTCCGTCACGACACCTACAGCCCACTACCACTATTCGACGCATATTGCAATCATCCTTCATTCGACGCCACAATCTTCGACCACATCGCTCTGTTGCCGCTCTGCTGAACTCATACTGCACTTCATGTCCGCTACCCGATCACTCTTTTACTCGATAACCCCTTTATTACACTACACTTCCCGACCCCGAACGCGGCCGAAGGCCAGTCCATCCGGTAGTCTCAGCCTAGTCGCTCCTGGGCGGGCACTGGTCAGAAGTCGTGCCTTACCAAAGCCCTTAGATCGTCAAGTGGACATGCAAGGATCTCCTCACATATCCGCATGGCTACATGGTTAAGCCTCTCAGATGTGTTCTGATCGACGCGGCTGTATCCATGCTCCAGGTATGAGTGATTTCGTGTCCGCAATACATCCATAAGGGCTCTTTGGGATTCCTCGCCAAGAGCCGAGCCCAAGCTGCGTAAGAGGCAAAAGCCGTTATAAAGGGAAAGCTCCCTCGGTAACTGATCGCTGCCAGACAACTTGCGGTAACTTTCGATTGTCGTAGCCTCTATCTCATCCCACGCTGGATTCCAGGGGTTGATCTGATGTTTTAGAAGCAGACATCCCTGCACGGCCACTTCAAAGGCTCTATATGACCGCAAAACACTCTCGGTGGGCCGACTTTTGCTATAACGCCTTCTTCAATTCTCCAATATGTCCGCCACGAGTAACGGAAGATTCTCACCGTATTGGCGCTCTCGACGAAGCTTATCGAGATCTGGTTGCTGTTTGGTCTGTTGGATTCTGTGAAGAAGATCCACAAGGGCCTCGATCTTATCAGCCGACCGGGCGAGCCGGCTAACAGCTTCAGCCAGGCTTCCGATCTCTCTGTCACCCAGAAATACCTGAGATGCTTCGTAAAGGCGGCGGAATATGCGGGTTGCACCCTTGTAGTCGAATTCATCCCAAAGATAGAGCGCTTCAGTCGCCTGGCGAACGAAACGCGCTTTGCCTTCATTTGGAAGGCGTTCCGCCAGAACTCGAGCTTCCTCGTAATATCCCTGAGAAAGTCGATTAAGGGTCTGACCCAGTATCTCCCGCGCCATAGTGCGTACCGAACGCCATGTGCTCATCGATTCATCCAGAACGCGGCCGTGCTGGTCACGGGACCTCCCGCCGACATAATCGAAGGTTAAATTGCCGATAAAGGGTGCCGTCAGCGCAGCATGCACAGCCGCGGCCGCCATAACCTTCGTCCCCGCGGTGAAATTCACTACCATTTCATCCGCGTCAGAATGGACTCTGAATACCTCGCGAAAGACCTCAATGCACAGGTCAATGTCCTCGGGATCCTCCAGTTCCTTTGTATCCACAGCCAATCCCTTACTGGCAGCAAACTGCCTTACGCTGTTGGCAACCTCAAGAGGTGATGGCTGCTGGCCGGGGAATGGCCGACCATATACCAGGACAACGTTTGTCCCGTCAATGGCCTCGATGTCTGCTATAGATTTCCTTATCGGTTCAAGGGTATTCCCGACCGTGATAACAAAAGTTTTCTTCATCAATTTTCACCTCTCTCAGTAGCTTCCAAAAGCCAAGTGCATCCAGCGCGGCGGAACCACCGTCTGCCTTTCCAGCTTTCCTCGACAAACCTGACGAAGAACTCCTGCCCTAAATTTATGGCTACCGCCAGCAACTCAATACGGCGCGCTGCCCAATATAGCCAACGTGATTGCGTCATCATACTACAGGCGGCTCACCATTGAGTAGAGACGCAATGAATTTAGGGATAACCGCAGCCATACTCGGCGCCGGGGTCTTGCATTGGGCCGGAAACGTTGAAATACCATAATCCGACGGTCTTGAGGCCGTAGAGTTCATAGAAATTCCGCGCATATCATTCGTCCGCAAACTTAGCCGTGGCGTAGGACGAAACCGGCGGGGGGAACGCCGACTCCTTGGTTTTCAGCAACGGCGTTGGCACGCATACACTCACCGCATCGTCCTCCTGCAAATGGTTGAAATCAGTAGTAGGCAAGAATCTCTTCTCCTGCAATGCGATGGCAACGACCTCGGATGGAACATCCACCACGTAGGACTCACCTCGCTGAATGCTCCCTACTCTTAGAGAATCCACCTCGAATCCAATACCCTTGTAGCTAGCCCGGCAGAACTCCATTGCAAGCGGAAGACCGACGTATCCGAGCCCCATAACTCCCAACCTGGCTGATCTTGAAAGGATCCTTTTTCTGATGAATATCAGCATCTTAACTCCTCAGATGCTTGTATTGGCTTACGCACACAGGGCATGGCTACCAGATATGGCGAAACTTAACCGTTTAGTCATCCCATTACCCCTCCGCCGCCCCTGTCGTCTAAGCCTGATGGCACCAAAGCCCATCTCTATGTTGACACATTGCTCCCAAAATTACAGGAACCCCGCTACGCCATAACTGTCCCGGTTGGCTCCAACCTATAATCTGCGGGCAAGGTGGCATTAGTAAATCTGAACTCCCTCTCTTCGGGATCTACCAGGACTTTGAGCCTCATGCGGCACTCAAAACCTTCTGAGGTCAACGAAAACTCTAATATATCCATAATTCTTGAGTAAAGGCTCCATTCTATTGCCGCGTTCCTCTGCAAAGAGTCTTTGTCCCTGACCTCGCCACGAGCGAATGCTGATTGCACCTTATATATCCAGTCGCCAATAGCATAACTCAAATGCAACGTAGGATCTACCCTCACTGGCCGTGATGCCTCATCTAATATATCAAGAAGCTCACCATACCTATGACGAAACTGTTCCTCGCTCAATTCGACGGTCAAGAGATAATCGCGTTCTCTCTCGTAAGCCTCACTTTTTTTTGTTTCGCCTGGTGGTAGGTAGATATTCCCCGCATAACCTGACAAATAGCTCTCCAACGTCCCCCTTGATAGCAGATAGACACCGCATCGCCTGAAAGCCTCAAGGATCTTCCCAAATCTACCTATAATAAAATCTATCCTTTCGGCCTCGGTCGGCGTTAGTCTTTTGATCTCCTGCGAAATGAACCTAAGAGCAAGTAAGAATGCATAACGGAGCTTAGGACGCTTGTCTTCATCCCTAGCTTCCTGTATCCGATGAAAGGCCTCGCAAAACTGCGGAAATGATTCACTCACTGCCACATCGGGCTTAAGCAATTCGACCCCAACGCCTCTTAGACACTCATCAATTGCTTTCTCCATTTCACCGATCCTAGACATCAAATCAACTCCGACACCCTCGTTTTGCAGGTAATCTCGGGAACGGCAATCATACGATGTTGACTGCCTTAATCTTCCATTGAAGAGGGTATCTAGATCCGCTATGAAGGCGGCTTCAATATCTAGCTTCCTACATAACCTGAAAAACAGATCCATCTCATCCTTACCACCGACGTCAATGATGCAACTACCCGATGCTCCTAGTAGTCTCCCTCTCTTTTCCTGTATGAGAGTAAAGATTTGCTGATCTGTGTATCCTTCCACGAAAATTGGATGGGAAGAAAAAAGAAATTGCTTCTGATTGGCATTCAACCTCGATAGGAACCGTTTAATCTTCCACTCATCCTCTGCTTCTAGTTGATCTATATAGCTTGCAGGCCTTTGTGGATGAAAAACGATACAATGCTTCAGATCCTCTACGGTTCGGATATCGACGAAGTAAGGCGAATGTGTAATCAAGAAGAAACACTTTTTATTGTGAGTCGGATCGACGAGGGGGTCGCCAGCAATCCGCCTAATCTCCTGAAGGAGAAAGGTCTGGAATTGAGGGTGCAAATGCAGTTCCGGTTCATCGATAATGAGGCAGTTGTATTCGTCGTCATAGAGGAAGGTCAAAAGCGTAACCAATTCCTTAAGTCCGTGGCACTCTTTTTCCTTTAGTTCGTATTCATCCCCGTGGCTAATATGCTGGAGCTTCGGTTTTAAAAATCCTCCCTCTTCCACTAGCCTGATACGTCTTCCGAACAACTGTGAAAGGACCGCCTCAATTCTTATCCTGACATCAATTCGTTCCTTGAGGATAACAAATGCGTCGGCCGAAAGACCGTAGTCCATTCCCCAACTCTTATAACTCGGAAACTGGCCAATATCAAGACCCCGCTCCATCTGACTATGACTAAAGCCATGATATGTCCGCCTTTCAAGACCAGTAAGACGCTCAGCATTCAGATATCGAGGCTTCATTCCATGAGCCTGACAAATGGTCTTCAGCTTTTCGGCAAAAAGTGTCTTTCCCGTTCCGTTCGGCCCAACTAGGAAATTGACAGTCCCCCATTTATCCTTCTTGAAAATCTGGTCGCCCCATAGATATGGCAAATCAATCGTGACAGTAAGATCCATGGGAGAATCACCTCAACACCTATGCCCTAATATCATTGCAGGCTTATGTCGCGAGGGAATCGCTTTTCCAGACCAACATTGTATCAACGATCAAAGCACTCGTGGACCTCCTAACACGAATAATACACTGCCTAGTAACCTAATACAAATCAGGAACATCGCCTTCCTATTTCCTGGCGAAATGGCGGGAATAGTAAGAATAAGCTCCAGGGACTCACTCTCAACGTCTCCCCCATGAAGGTTTTTGCCGATGCTCAGTTCCAAATAGGGGGCATGGAACATTCAAAGTTAAAACATCTGAACTGGCAGAGCTCCATCCATAACCCCTTGGGCGACTGCCAAAATACCCTCTACGAATCTAGCACTTACAAATACCCCAGCACGATCTTCGCCACCGTTCTCGAAACACACGCCTCAAGATACTCAGCCGGCGGCATCCATGAGCATACCGACTCAAGCACTGTGGTCACTGATTGCAAGATCCTCTCAGGATCAGCACCAGTGAGGATATTGCTGCCGCATTCGATTGTCTCAGGACGTTCTGTGACGTCACGGAGGGTCACATTCGGGACTTTGAAGATGCAACATTCCTCCTGGACAGTGCCACTATCGCTCAACACACAATGAGCATGGCGTTCCAGCTTCACGAAGTCAAAGAACCCCAGCGGCTTCAGGAGGCGAACACGCTCTGATTGTGGGCTGAGGCCTGATCTAGCCAATTTATCCGCCGTCCGCGGATGCAAACTAACCACCATCGGTTCTTGGTAAGTATCTGCAACTAATGCTAAGCCACGTAATAGTTGCTCTAAACGGGTAGGGTCATCGACATTCTCCGCGCGATGGAGTGTAGCTAGAAAGTATTCTTTCGGTGCAACATTCAGGCGGCTTAGCACATTGCTAGAATCAATCTGTTCCCTATAGGCCTCCAGCACTTCATAGATAGGGTTACCTATGACGAAGATACGCTGACGCTCTATACCCTCGCGTAGCAGGTTTTCCTTGCTCCGATGAGTGTACGGCATCAACACGTGACTGCAGTGGTCGATGATCCGGCGATTGATCTCCTCCGGAACGCGGTCATCATAGCACCGGTTTCCTGCCTCCATATGATAGACCGGAATTCTCATACGAGCTGCGACGATCGCTGCCAGTCCGCTGTCAGTGTCGCCCAAGATTAGGAGACGATCTGGCTTTGCTTGAGACAGGACCTCGCCGACACGGGATAATATCTGGCCAGCCTGCTCGGCAAAGCCTGTAGCTTGCACACCAAGATGAATGTCAGGCGGACGTAATCCCAATTCATCAAAGAAGATATCACTTAGATTAGGATCGTAGTTCTGACCCGTATGCACTAAAAGTTGCTCACAGAAGCGGTCCAGCTGTTTGATCACCTGACTGAGGCGGATGATCTCCGGACGCGTCCCAAAAAGAGTCATAACCTTCATGCTAGCACCTCTTCCGGAAGCTGTCCAGCTAGGTATGGGGCCAGTAATTCGCGTAAACCATCATAGTCCAAAGTTACATTAGCCGAGGAATACTCGCCAGTCAAGGCCGGCTTATACTTACAGCCTTCATGCTCCGCTGTGGCAGCTACCTCGCTACCCGAAACCGGCCGCAACTCGGGCAACATCGGGCAGATCACATAGTAACCATCACGCTCAACAGTACGATAAACCTCTTCTTCGGACACCATAATCTCGTGGATCTTCTCCCCCGGACGGATTCCCGTATACACGATTGGTATGTCTTTCCCATTGATAAGCACCTCGGCCAAATCCAGAATACGTGCTGCAGGGACTTTAGGTACATAAATCTCACCGGGCAATGCACCACGAATAGCAGCAAAAACCGTATCTACTGCCTGGTCTAAGGTGAGCAGGAAACGGGTCATCTCTTTCGTCGTGATGGTCACTGGCCCGCCCTTACTGATTTGTTCCAAAAATAGAGGCACTACCGAACCACGCGACGCAATCACGTTTCCATAGCGAACACATACGAAACGTGTCGAGGGACACTCCATGTTCGCCTCAATGAGAATACGTTCCATCAGAGCCTTGGTCATTCCCATAGCATTGATCGGCTTACAGGCCTTATCAGTCGAGATTCCAACTACGGTCTCAACGGGTGTAGCGTTCTCGCAGATTGCGCGGACTAGATTCTGAGCCCCCAATATGTTGGTCTGTACAGCCTGGAAAGGAAAGTATTCGCAAGTCGGTACCTGCTTCAGTGCCGCCGCATGAATAACCACATCAGCCTCACGTACAGCCTGGAGTACCGATGAGTAATCACGTATGTCACCAATACGAAAGCTAAGTAGCTCCTGGAAGTTACGATATATGATTTCATCGGTGGCAGCCTTACGGTTAAGGTACGAAAGACGCATATAGTGTTGTTTGGCCTCATCACGCGAAAATACGGTGATCTTGGCTGGCCTTCCCATTTCACCGGTTAATAGGCGGCGCACCGCGGTTCGCCCCAGGGAACCGGTACCTCCTGTTACTAGAATACGCTTACCCTCTAGATTCACGGATACCCCTCCATTGCTCATAAGGTGTAGGGTCAGATGCCATCTCTTGCACCATTTCTGTCCATGTCTGCGGTCTAAAGCCAGTTTCTTTGCGGAAACGGCTGCTATCCAGAGAACGATCGATTTGCACATTAGGGTAGGGCTCGACCTCGACGTTAACCTTGAATGCGCCACGTAATAGACAAAGCAGGTCATACTTATTGATTGGCTCAGACGAGACCTGATAGACCCCCTGTAATTGCGGGTTCTTCTCAAGGATATCGGCAATGATTCTAGCCAATGCTAAAGTGGTAAAACCGGAATAAATGGCTCGAGTATAACCGCGAACTCTACCTCCCTGGTTACTCAGGAACCATTCTACCAGCCCATTAGAAGTCCGCAGCTCCCGTCCGATGATGGACGTACGCAAAGTTAGGCACGCAGCTCCGCTAACCTCCCCAAGGAACTTGGTCCTCCCGTAGAGGTCTTCCGCATCTGAGGGGTCCTCCTCTGTATACATTCCCTTGCGGCCAGAGAACACGCAGTCACTGCTAATGTGGATTAGCCGGACACCGCTAGCCTGGCAAAGAGCAGCTAGCCGGTGGGGGAAAAGAGAGTTGATGGTCAGGCTGATAATCGGGTCCTGCGCCATTGGCAGTTGCTTTATGATGCCGATACAATTGATAACCGCTTCGGGACGTAGCGCAGCAAAAGCTCGAACGACGGAATCAAAGTCGAATACATCGACACCGCCCATGAAACGATCGGGATCAAAAAGGCCATAACGAGCATATTCACCGTAACTTGCCCGAGCAACAGCCCAAGTATCAAATCGTTCCCTATAGACCTGCCAAAGCTTGTGCCCCAACATACCTGTGGCGCCGAGGATAACAACTCGCATTTCTATATCAACTCCTTCTTGACCCACGCCATATACTCTGCTAGACCATCCCGTAGACTTATAGTCGGCTCATAGCCCAAGACGCGTCGCGCTGCCGAAATGTCTGCCAAACTATGGCGCACATCGCCTTTCCGAGGAGGGCCGTATTCTACCTTCGGTTGAATGTGACCGGCTTCAGCCATAAGGCGTGCTAATTCGTTAATCGTAACGGCCGTCCCGCTCCCGATGTTGAAAGCACCAGAAACTCCCCTGACCATCGCGGCTTTATAGTTAGCCATTGCCACATCCCGCACATTCACGAAATCCCGGGTCTGTTCGCCGTCGCCAAAGATGGTAATGGGGCGTCCATGTAGCATCCGGTGTGCGAAGATCGGGATGACGTTACCATAAGCATCGTAGCGCTGATTGATCCCGTATACGTTGAAATAGCGCAGACAGATAGCTTCTAGCCCATATAACTTGGCATATACAAGACAGAGTTTCTCCGCCGCTAGCTTACTGGTGCCGTATGGGGAATCCGGCTCAACAGGATGATCCTCCTTGATCGGCAGATACTTTAGCTCACCGAAAATCCCTGCGGAGGACGAAAACACAACTTTGCGGACACCCGCATGCCGTGCGGCCTCAAGAATGCGCAAGGTACCGATTACGTTGATTTCGGAATCCTGAATGGGATTCTCTATCGAACGCATGTTCCCCACAGATGCTGCCAAATGGAATACTACCTCAGTCCCCCGTATGGCCCGAGCTACAGCCATGTGGTCACGTATATCCCCTTGGATAAATTCAACATCCGGAAATGGATCGAGATTGTTGCGATAACCTGAGGACAGATTATCCAACACCGCAACAGAATGCCCTTCTTCATACAATAACTTGATGATATTGGAGCCAATAAACCCAGCCCCACCAGTCACTAATGCTCGCATTATCGTTGCACTTCCTCACTTTCAAATGTGCAACCGTCCTGCCCGAGTACGCGCGACTTCGGTTAACAACTCTTCATACCGATTCAACAATACCTGTCGGGTGTAGTTAGCCAGGTAGGCTGCCCGCCCCGCCTGTCCCATTGCCTCCCGCTCCGGAGGAGACATCTCATACAGCTTACGGACCGCAGCCGCGAGAGCCTCCGGGTCCTCTGGGTAGCACACCACACCCGCCCCTGCATCGCGCACAACATCGGCTGCATCACCTGACACTGCCGCCAGGATAGGACGTCCACAGGCCAGATATGCTAATGTCTTAGACGGTATCGTAATTTCAAATAGCGGATCGCGCTTAAGATGCACAAGCAACGCATCGGCAAGAGCATAGAAACGCGGCATCTCCGCCGCTGGCTGACGCCCCAGAAAACGCACGTTTTCCAGCCTACGTTCATACACTTTTTGCCGTAGCGCAGGTTCCTCCACGCCGTCACCGATGAACACAAACTGTATATCCGGCAAGTCGCGGAGTAAATTAGCCGCCTCGATTACGTTACTCAGCGCCTGGGCTGTACCCATATTGCCGGCATAGATTATATTAAACCTCCCCGACAGCCCGTGCTGAACAGCGAATCCCGAATCCGGCGGGACAGGCCTATAGATATCCTCGTCAGCCCAATTGGGGATGACGTGGATCTTCTCCGGAGGAACACCCTTGGCGACCAAGTTGCGCTTGAAACCGGGCGAAATAACAGTGATCGCTGTAGCATGACGATAAATGAATTGCGCCAACTCACCCAACCATTTAGCGACCAATTCCGAAGACATCATACCACTAGCTACCACGGTTTCAGGCCACATGTCCTGGATCTCATAAACAAACGGGACATGTCGCAGCAAGCTAATCCACAGGGCCGGGATACCCACTGTGAGAGGCGGGTGATAGACCCACATCACGTCAGCAGCACCGCAAAGCACCGGCCCCATCAGAGAGGCAGAAGCCGCGAAACTGATGTAATTCAGTATCCGACGCACTGCCGAGTGGCTATGGTCAGGATACAATGGCACACGTAGCACTCGAACCCCATCCCTCTGCTCCCACTGCCAAAGCCGTTGACGGTAGCCCGGATAAGTGCGCCCCTGCGGGTAATTGGGGAAACCAGTAATAGATGTGACCTGATGACCTCGCGCCATCAGATCCCTGCCTAACAGGTGAACCTTGATGTCCGGTTCAGGGACATACCATTGAGACAAAAGCAAGACCCGCATCCTTTACATCCCCAATGCCTTTAGAAATAGCTCCCGATTAGCCCGAACCAGATCGGGATTCTCCGAGAAGCTCCTTCCATAGTCCCGCGCTCGCCGGGACATTTCATTGAATGCACGGTTATCCATGAAGATTAACTCATCCAAGGCCGCACGAAATTGCTCGGGCTTGGACAACGGCAGATTCCATCCTGCCTTTTTTGCAGTCAAGTTATTCCAAGGGGTCTGATCACTAGTCAAAACCGGGCATCCTGCATTTAGTGCTTCCAGGATTACATGCCCGAAGTTCTCTCCACGAGTGGGAAACAAGAACAAATGATATCGGGGGAAGATTTCCGGAACACGGTCGGGGGGCACTATCCCACAGTAGCTTGCTTGGATATTGTCCGGCAATAGCCTGATTAGGTTCTGACATTCTTCCCAATATGATTGGTCTTCGATAGGGCCGTAAATATCGAAACCCACCTTCCCCTTAACCTTCATCAGCGACTCAATGGCGAAGTCTAGATTCTTCATGCGCGCAATACGGGAAAGAAACACTATGCGTGCTGAGCCTACCTGCTTGATAGGCCTTCCCCCTAATAACTCGGAATCCTGAGGTGGTAGAGGAGGCAAATCCGGGGCTATCTGAACCGATACCCTTTCCTTCGTTGCTTTAGTGCCGAAAATCGAAAGGATATCCCCCATCTCATATTCGCTTGATGCCTGCCACATGATTCCGCTGTACAAGCCAAGACTCTTCGCCAAAGAAATATAAAGGCGCTTCTTGATGCCCTTTAGTGACAGGGCACCCTGAGAGAATTCCCCACGCGGCGCCAGCACCACCGGCCTTTTCGGAAGTAGATGCATGCGTCTTAACATAATTGTCTTGATGCTCAGCCGCGAAAAAAAACTGTTCAGATAGATTAAATCATATTTGAGATCCTTCAAGAGACGATGCCAAACAAAAAATCGCATTTCCGAAGGTGATAGGTAAAGCACATGTGCTTTGCCTACCTGTTGCCAAGACCCAGTATTAATACTAAGATAGGGGTGACGCTCCCCTAGATCCCGGTCGGAAGTAATGATGTGGAATTCAAATTCGTCTCCCAGCTGTTCCACCATGTTAGCGACGGTTCGAATTGGCCCCCCAGCTTTGTAACCTGGGAGATAATGATCTATTACAACCAAGATTCTCCGCATTAGTTTCGATCACCGCCATGCAGTTTTACGTCCCTAGAGCCCAATGCTGTTGCGACTAATTGTTCGAGCGCACGCTCGTGCGAATAGAGTAACTGGCTACGGTCTCGCGTAAAACAATTGAATCATCAAATGTGATATGGTAAGGCGCCTTTCAGGAAATTGATAAGCAACTGCGAGATCGCACGAACATTGGTATCCTTAGCCAAGCATTTTGTCTCAGGCAATCTCCAATCAGCTAAATCACCCAACACCGACACCGCTCGGCCTATCCCCAATTTCTTCAAACAGAGCACGCCACTCCGCGGCGATGACCTCTGCAGCATATAAGTCTCGGACTAGGCCCCTGGCGGCATTGCCGATGCTGCGACAGAATTTCTCATCTCGAAATAGCCGGGCTACCGCTTCCCCCATCTCTTCTGGACTATCACATTTGACTGCATGAACCCCGTTCACGACATCAAACCCCTCCAGCGCAATCGAAGAACCAACCACGGGACGCCCAAGGGCCATCGCTTGGAGGACTCGGTTCTTTAGCCCCGTGCCACTACGGTCGGGGGCAACAACAACGTCTGCCTGAGCGACAGCTTCGAGATAATCCGCCGCCCACTGGATAACCTTGATCGCAGGAATGTGTGAGGCTTTCGTCGCCAGAGAATCAGGCATGCTACCGCCACTAAGTATGATGAATTCGGCATCCGGGAACTCAACGAGCACCCGGGGCAGCCCCCGGTCGATGAAACCTAGCAATCCCGTCAAAATTCCCCTAATCGCCAGGTTACCCGAGAAAAGCAGACGCGGTGGCCTGCCATAATTGCGTGACAACGCAGGGACCTCATAGCGCAGAAATCTATCGTCAACTGCAATAGGAATTACGCGAACTTTCATGGACTGATCCAGGTTCTGGAGGTATTGCCCATCCACGGGCGAGACAACGTGCACAGCCGAGAAATGGCGATAATTGCATCTTTCGTAACGCCGCAGGAGCAACATGCACAGCCGAAGATACGCCCGTCTCAAGAAGTTGGCTTCCTCGAGCGCTAGCCGCTCATACGAGCGCGACGTAGCATCGTTTGGTGAGTGTATGGACGGGATATCAGGGGCTATCCGTCTATAAGGGGCCATAACGATTACATCATAAAACACGACATTAAAGCGCTGCTGCCGGGTTAAATTTCGCAAAGCAGACACGAACTGGCCATCGAGATACGGCCCGACAGGTGGGGGCAGTAACCTAACCGCGGCTCCGGCTCGCCTGAGGTGCGCCTTAAGCCCGCGTGCCGCGGGGAACACATCAATGATGCCTAAGGACGGCATCTCCCTTCTCAGTTGCTTTGCCCGTTCCCCGGCTGTCGGATCTCCAAAGGAGATAATATGGCAGTCGTGGTATTCGCACATAGACCTTAGAAGGTTATAAGCCTTCAATTTGACTCCGTTATCCGGGGGATAGGGTATATCTTGTAGTACAAACAGGATCCTAATTCGAAGTCACCTCCGTGCCGACAGACTCATAGCCTCCTCTTTTCAACCGTAATCGTGCCACCATGCCTATGACAAAAATAATCGTGAGGCCAATCAATGAAGACCTCAAGTAAAGAAAGAGTTCGAACCACCCGAGTTCGACCCGAAACATGTTTACTAACAAATATAGGTAGCTGATAACAGGAACCAGGTCGGCACCCAGACGCCTAACGTATTGTAGCACTAGTCTGTATCCTACCTCCACCAAAGCCAAAAAAGCTAGGGGCACAAGGATGAAACCCAGCCACCCACCGACCAATGCGCCAGAGCTGAAAAGCGTATCAGTGTAATCAATGCTCGGCCAACCCATGCCAGCAAAGAGCCCAGCATATTGTCCAAAAA
Source organism: Bacillota bacterium (assembly GCA_013178415.1). Classification (NCBI taxonomy): domain Bacteria; kingdom Bacillati; phylum Bacillota; species Bacillota bacterium. The sequence continues at coordinate 28,925 of JABLXA010000020.1, forward strand.
GCGTTTTTGTGGGCCACAGCCCCCGGGGAATGATATTCATGATGGCTTCCTCTACTATACCGAGGTGCGGCGACATGCCCTGGTTATGGGTCATGTATGCAACTGCGAAATCAGACAGATCAAGCCTGTAACCCATCTCTGCGACTGAAGCATACAGAGCGTTGCCTCCTTCCACATATGCCCGCCCCAGAAGCGTCAGCACTGCCGTAGAACCCAGTGTGCCCACCACAAACACTGCGAAAACTAACCACCGCAAATAGACCCTCGCAATGCGCAGGGGTCTAAGAAGGAAAAGGCATACACCTACGGCCACAAGGGGGAATAAGATCAGACTCCTACTTCGCATAAACAAAGCCCAAGCCAATTCCAACCCAAGGCCGGCGATAGGCAGTAGCATTCCCGGCCGGTGCGCCCTCTTCGAGGTAGCTATAAGTGCTGCGCCGAGGATCTGAACCAAGTCGGACATAATGGACGACGTTGTCAAAAGCAGGAGATCCCAATACATTCTCACGGCAACAATACTGTATCTTCCCGGAATGTAGGTTGGCCCGTAGCCCGTGTAAACGAGAAATAGCTTTGTCACAACGTCGACAATGAGGATCAACTGGAACGCCCGCGGGAGCCTTTCAACCATTCCGGCAAGATACCGCTGATCGAGAATCGGACGAAGCCGTTTCGCCAAAAGGCGGATTACGACTAGGCATAACAATGAAACGCCAAAGACGGCTACCGATCCAAGAAACCTATCTTGGTCGGAAATTGCGAACTGCCTATAGACCTCCAGTCCAGCAAAATATTTGACGCTGCTCACAACATAGTAGAGTGAAGTCATGAGCATGAACACCAGCGAGGGAGCACGAACCAGAGAAAGCTTACCAGCCATTGTCATGGTAACCTCAAGGAGAATAACCCCGGCAAATAAATGAACGGAGAAAAACAACCACTGAGCTAGGCCCACATGAAGGATGAAAGCGGCGCATCCACCCACAAGCATATACCCAGTCACCAACAGGAACACCTGAATCGCTTCGAGAAGCCTTGAATTGGAATCCACGTAATGCCCCCCACTAAGCACACTATGCCACGACAGAATGCATCTTATCACAGCCGGAGCTCATCTAACTCTGTTTCCTAATATCTCCCTAGGATGCTTTACAGCTAAGCACTGCTCATAATAATCCGGGTCCACAGAATAATCGCTTCTGCTCCCCCTCTCGGCATTTCTACCAACACTCGAACCAGCTCTCTCCCCGAACACGATCTCGTCTGTGGCACCTATAATCGTTTCCGTCCCTCTGGCATACTTTTATCAATTAGTGCCCCTAGGTTCTTCCTTTCAATGACCTTTCTCTTTATAATATTTATACTCCTGATTGCCCCTCGAAAGAAAATCACTACCCCACTCGGCATAATAGAAAGCAAACTGGCCGCACAGCAGAAAAAAAATACCCTGATGGAAGGCCAAAGAGAATAAACTAGTAACACTTCGCGAAATATAAGATGCCTACTGGAACTCTGGAGACGGTTTTTAATAGTTGCTATAGCAGTTTCACGAGCATGAAAACTTAATGGATTAGCACTACCCGGGCTGACCTTTTGCCATAAACCCAAAAGGTAATTTTCGGTAAGATAATGATATAATATCCACGCAAACGTGAGTCTCGCCTCAAAGGTCTGACTCTTGTTATGAACCCTATAAAGCCCGAAGACAGCATCTAGCCGCACCACAGTACCAACAGCCCCTAATTCGCCCCAGAATAGCCAATCTGCCTGCGTTCCCGCCTCACCCTTGAATCCGCCCACTATCTCATAAGCTGCCCTTTTAAAGAACGCAGAACAAAGTTGAATTTGAGGCTCTGAGAGGTTAACCTTAAGAAACGATGGTGAACGGAAAACCTTCCTTGTATAACTCTGGTCAATAGGCAACGGAGATCTTCTCCCCAATCTTTTCTGCGTCTCCGACTCAATAATAACGCGGCTACTCCCATAAACTAGGACAACCGAAGGGTCAGCCTCAAACTCACGACATGCCTTTTCTACTGCACCAGGGAGTAACTCATCGTCCGCAGATAAAAGGCATATAATATCACCTGTTGATTCTCTGACAGCCTTGTTCCAATTTGCGACCATCCCGATATTATATGTATTCCTGATTACCTTGACGCGATTATCCATTCGCTCACAGCGCGCGAGTGCTTCTTGACAGCAATTTGGTGAGGCATTATCACATACGACTATCTCAAGCTCAATTCCATCACATGCTTGTCTTAAAGCGCTTTCTACGGCCCGTTCTAAGTATTCATGCTGATTAAAATGCGGGATACAAATACTAACCTTCATGGTGCCCTCACTCTAAGCATCTTTACCCAGATGCCATCTATCGCCAGACATAAGATACATTTAATGCCCCTCTAGCCAATCCGTGATACATTCTAACATGTAATTCAATTTGATTTTGTCAATGGCTTGGCATACTCCCAACCAGAATGATCTATCAAGGACAGTATCACTACCGCGCAAGCATCCTACCATCCTGATACGAGGATGCTCCCGATATGCCGGCTGCCTCAATAAATTCCCTCCAAATATCAACCGTGTACCAATCCTCTTCTCTTCAAGGCATCTCAAAAGCTCAGTCCTTGTAAACGGGGCACTAGGCTTTATCGTCACGGGGTATCCAAACCAAGATGCCTTTGCTCCTTCAACACTGCGTGGGAGTATAAACCAATCTTCATATCTGGTAAATAACTCATGGAGCGCTGCAAAATTCCGTTCCCTGATCGCGGCAAAGGAGTCTAAGCGCTCCAATTGGACCAACCCAATAGCTGCCTGCAAATCTGTCATTTTAAGGTTATACCCCATCTCGGAATACACATACTTATGGTCGTACCCTTCCGGCAAGCCAGGGAATTTCCAGTTATATCTCCGACCACAGGTATTGTCATGTCCCGGCTCACACCAGCAATGCCTTCCCCAATCCCTCAGAGACTCTATTATCCTAGCCCACTGGACAGAGGAACACGCTACAGCCCCGCCTTCACCAGTTGTTATGTGATGGGCAGGATAAAAACTAAACGAAGCAAGATCCCCCCAGGAGCCTACTGGGCGTCCGTTGAACTTTGCGCCTAAGGCGTCACAGGCATCCTCAATCAAAATTAACCCGTACCTGTCACATAGCGCCCTGATAGCCTGGGCATCAAATGGATTACCTAACGTATGTGCGAGAATCACTGCACGAGTCTTCTCTGTTACAGCTGCCTCGATAGTCTCAGGCCTTGGATTGTAGGTCCCTAGCTCAACATCCACGAGAACGGCTGTGAGGCCGTTCTGAAGTATCGGGTTGAGAGTAGTAGGAAACCCGACTGCAGAAGTTATAACTTCATCTCCGGGTTTGAGCTTTTTGTCACCCATAGCATTTGAACAAAGCGCTGATACGCTCAGCAAATTAGCTGAGGAGCCAGAATTAGTTAGGCATACTCGAGGTACCCCCAAGACGCTCGCGAGTTTATCCTCGAATCGTTTTGCATAAGGTCCTGCAGTGAGCCAGAAATCAAGGGCACACTCGACTAATATCTCAAGCTCCTCTGGGCCAAACGCCTTCCCTGACACGGGGACCCAATCTATCCCTGGGCGGAATTGCTGTCGGCCGAATCTCTCATAGTAGTACTGCCTCACGAGCTCCTTTATCTTATCTTTCACAAGCGCCCACCCTACTTCCGCTATTTAACATCTCGAATAAACCAGAGACCGCATCTTGAGGGAGAATGCCGAGGGTCTTAGTCACCTTATGTACCAATAGACCACCCTTGAGGGGCCTTCTCGCAACCTGGTTCAATTCATCGGTCGTAACCCCTATGATCCCCCTTATCGGTCTCCCTGTTAACTGAGCGCACGATACTGCAAAGGTCCATCTATCCATGAGACAAGGTCCTGAAACATTGAATATTCCTGTTTGCTTCTTATCAATCAATCGCCAGGTAAATCTGGCCACGTCCAGGGCATGGCTCGGCGATCCGATCTGGTCCCTTGGCACTTTGACCTCGCCACCTGAATCCAAGGTTCTTAGAAGCCTCACGACAAAATTCTTCCCCTGCGGTTCCCTGCCATAAACTCCCGTAGTCCGTATAATCAGACTCTCTGCACCGGAATCGATTAGGATATCCTCAGCGATAGCCTTGGACCACCCATACACGGACAAAGGACTCTTCCCATCGTCCTCAGCATAAGGGCCGGAGTTTCCGTCAAAAACGTAATCTGTGGAGAAAAACACTACTAGATTGCCTTCATCACGCGCCCACGAAGCGATAAGTCGAATCGGATCAACATTACACGCAAAGGTCTCTTCTTCATGGGTTTCCGCCCAGTCAACATTAGTGATGGCCCCAGGCACCAAAACAACTGACGGTCTAAGTTCATTCAGGGTGCCAAGGAGAGCTTCCCTATTGGTTAATGAAAGATGATGTAAACCCTCAACTGGGTACGAATTATATGTACCATATACTTCCCATCCCAGGTCCCGGCCACTAGCTAACAGGTGACTTCCAATCAGACCGGAAGCCCCTATAACGAGTGCCTTCCTTTTCTGGTCAGTCATGTCTTTCCATCCCTTATTTCACCGATGTACCAGTTCCCAAGAGTAAGGAATCCGTGAATCATTCGGACTTATTCTGACTATCTCCGCCGGATCGTGAGGATGACTGGCACAATTGCACACCAAGGCTGGTTGAACCCCGACCCCCTTGAAGCCATTCCAAACCCCCGGAGGTATTGTTACACGGACATAATTACCCTCTCCAACAAAAAGCTCCATAAGTTCTCCCCTGGTGGGGGAGTCCGAGCGATCATCGTAGAGCACCAGCTTTATCACGCCAATAGGAACTGCATAGTTCAGCCTCATGACTTTATGGAGGTGCCAGCCCTTGACTACCCCAGGGTACACCATGGAAAAGTAGACCTCTCCGAACTGCTCGAAATCTGGGTCATCGGAACGCATGAGGTGCATTATTTTACCCCGTTCATCAAGGATCTGCCTGAGTTCTCGAATTTTAACTCCAGCTATCATATCCTATACCTCCTCTCCTATACCTCGCATCTTGGTAATGTAATCTGTATACCACTGAATGGTTTCTACTAGCCCAGTCTCAAGTGTATAGAGTGGGCGCCAACCTAGAATCTTTCGGGCCTTTTCTGAAGAAAGATATTGATTGTGAATCTCAGCCTTAGCCGTATTCCTAATTTCAGGTTCTATATCGAGCCTTTTCATGAGCCTTAATATGACATTTACAAGTTCCAGGACGGTTACTGGTTTGTCAAGTCCAAAGTTAAAAGCTTCCCCCTTCAAAGAAGGGTCCTCAATTACTGCGCGACCCAACGTCAAATACGCGCCGACTACATCCTTCACGTATATATAGTCCCGAACATACTTGCCGTCACTCCGAATCACGGGCCTTTTCCTGGCCAGGACATCACGAATAGTTCCCGGGACGATCCGTTCAAAATTAAGATCCCCGCCGCCATATATGTTACCGCATCGTGCAATAACAATTGGAATATCATAGGTTATAGCATAACTTCTTGAAATCAGATCAACACAGCTCTTAGATACGTCATATGGATATGTACCCCTCAAAGGATGAATCTCTTTATATGGGAGGCATTCGCTCTCTCCGTAAGCCTTGTCGCTGGATGCGACAACCACAGCATTCACATTGCTCCCATAGATCCTAAGCGATTCTAACAGATTCCATGTACCTCGCACATTAGCTTCCAGCGTTCCCAGAGGGCAATTACGCGCAATTCCAACCTGAGTCTGCGCCCCGAGATGAAAGATTACTTCAGGCTGATACTCCGCGATAATCCTGCAAAGCGCCGGGAAACTCTCTAGTTCTCCTCGGGCACGCACTACTTTGTCAAGGGTCCCCGAAGTTATCGCAACAGAACTCGGAACCTCATCACGTAGGAGAGCAACTACATCGGCGCCGATACGAACAAGGGCATCCAGGAGCCAAGATCCAACCAGTCCAGTCCCTCCGGTCACAAATATTCGTTTCCCCTTTAGCCATCTATGAGGAGTAGCTGCATCTACCATACCTTCCATGGTGCCTCTCCTTTTTCCCAAAGCTCGTTTAGCCTCTTCACGTCCCTCATGGTATCCATAGGGTGCCAGAACCCCTCATGCATATATGCAGACAGTTCCCCTCTAGCAGCTAACGACTCGAGGGGCTCTCGCTCCAATATGGTTTCATCGTCTTTAAGGAAGTCAAACAGCCGGTTTGAGAATATGAAGAATCCCCCGTTGATCCATCCCTCTCCGGCCTGAGGCTTCTCTGTGAAACTTTTGACCTTTCCGTGTTCCAATTCAAGTGCTCCAAACCTTGACGGAGGTCTCACAGCAGTAAGCATACAAGGACATCCAGCAGCCTGGTATTCCTCAATCTGACGCCTAATATCTATGTTCGCTACCCCATCACCATATGTAGCAAAGAAGAATGGATCCCCTTCAACATACTTTCGCAGCCTTAGAATCCGCCCACCAGTTTGCGTTCCCATACCGGTATCCACAAGTGTCACATTCCATGGCTCTGCTGCCCCATTCATAAGAGTCACATTTCCCTTGGCCAAATCAATCATGATATCACTATTCAGCGCACAATAATTGAGGAAATAATCCTTGATTACTTCTCCTTTATATCCTAGAGCAATTACGAAATCTCTGAGACCGTAATGGGAATATATCTTCATTATGTGCCAAAGGATTGGGTGCCCCCCAACCTCTACCATAGGCTTTGGCCTTACCGTGGTCTCTTCGGCTAATCTTGTTCCTAGGCCGCCAGCTAGAATTATGACCTTATAATTAGAGAGGCCCATCCCACCAACTCCATGCATACCACTCTAAGCCAATTCCCCCTGCATCTCCATGTAGACCTTCGTCTATCTATTTATCTATTGCGCTGCGGCCTCCCGAGCCCTCCGAGTCCCCAGCATCTCCGTTATCTTCTTCAAATTCCCGCTCCGCCTCTTATCTGCTACAAGCACCACGTCATCTGAGTTTACTATCACCAGGTCCTTTACCCCAAAGGCAACGAAGAGCTTGTCCCCCATGGAATTCTCAATGATATTCCCAGCTGCCTCAATAGCTATGGCCTCGCCCTTTACCACATTACCATTCTCATCCTTGTCGAAAATCCGTTCAAGGGCAGCCCAGGTTCCTACATCGTCCCAGCCGAAGTCCCCGGGAACAACAGCGACGTTGTCCGCCTTCTCCAGCAGGGTATAGTCGATTGACCTGCGTTCCAGGGCGAGAAACCTTTCCTGGATACCGTTCTGCCCCTTTTCAAGAAGGCCTTCGATCTCGTTTAGCCCCTCATACAAAGCAGGGGCATACTTCATGAATGCTTCCCTGAGCACAGACAGCCTCCATACGAATATCCCTGCGTTCCAGAGATATTTACCGCTCTTGAGAAATCCTAGGGCTTCATTTAGACATGGTTTCTCGGTGAACCTCCTGGCGCGATGGGCTGTGAAGCACTGTTTCACAATACCTCCATCGGGCTCCGCTCGGCCCGGGAGTGTCACTGTGGTCAACGGCTCCCCGCACTCGATGTAGCCATACCCTTCCTCAGGACGCGTGGGCCTGATACCTATAGTTACTAGATAGTTCCCATCAGCTGCCACATTTGCGGCATACCTCAGAGTTTCAGCAAATCTCTCCTCATCCAGTACCACATGGTCGCTGGGCATCATGACCATAACTGCATCCCTGATGCGCTGGCCTAAGCAGATCATCGCATATCCCACTGCGGGAGCCGTGTCACGGCTCGCAGGTTCTATTATAAGATTCCCCTCGGGAAGCTCCGGAAGCTGCGAGAGAACAAGTTCGCCATAATCTGGTCCGGTTATCACATAAACCCTGCTGATATCTCCGGCAACCTTCAGCGCTCGTGCAAAAGCCTGTTGCAGAAGGGTACCCTCGCCCCAAAGTGATAGGAATTGCTTTGGGGTGGTATTCGTACTTCTTGGCCAGAATCTCTCACCTTTGCCTCCAGCCATAATAACTACGACAATATGCATTGGGGACGCCTCTTCCATAATGGGCATAAAGCAATCCTTCAAATGGGGAATCCACTTGCTACAGTCCTACACTCTGCAAACCCCGTAATATTCAGTCCTGCTAAGCGATTAGATATAATGCCTCTTGGAGTTCGCCCAAGGCCGGGAATTTATCATCTTTGCCCCCAGACCGGGGCGCCGCAGCTCCACCCCGTAAACCGTTACCCATTATATGCCTCTCTTGGCAGCAAGGTCAAGCCATCTCCGGAGTGTTTTCAGGGCACGCCCTTCATCTTGCTTAAATTGCTGATTCCTTTCCCTGCCAGGCTCCAACAGCTCAGCATGAGCTGAGGCATATATCCCCCTGGCCAATCCTAGAATTGCCCACCCACGACGGGATGGGCTATGGATTCCAAATTGGGTTGTAAGATAGGCGCTAACAATATTCATACAATGGCGACTCCTGGTCTTGTCGACCTCCATATTGACTATATTCTACATTATGCGGGTTTTCCTTCTCGAAAAGTACATAATCTATATCTATTTCCGCTTAGGTTTGGACAGTACGGGACGCCCTTGCGGGGGGGCAGCCTGATCGTAGGCTTCCTCTGAATAGATGCCGGTATCGCGCCAGGAGTTTCCATGGTATACGCATATGGCTATGGCATATGGTATAGCCTTGCGTTCAGTCACCGAACCAATTGATATGGCTACACCCATGGGGCAAACAATATTCGCCGCCCTCGCAGGTATGGCCGCACAAGAAAGGCTCGCCATCATACAGCGCACCCTTGCTGGCAAAAAGGAGAAAGCCAAGAAAGGTGGTCTTGCTGGAGGGCCAGCTCCACTGGGTTACGTCAGGGATAAGGAAGACGGGCTACAGTTAGTCCCTTGGGATGGTGAGAATTACGTCCTTGCGGAGGGCAAACAAGAGGCCATCGTCCCAAAAGCGGAAAGGGCAGGGCAAGAGGTTTTATGCGGGTTGGACAGCTCGCTAGGGAACGTACTCGGAAAACCACTTCAACGACCATGGCCTGAGGTGTAGGCCTCATTTTGTCGGCTTCTCGAGGGTTTCCTGATAGCCGGACCAGGCAAGAACAAGACATTGCAAAGATGGGAGTATCGCCTTTGCCGTGCTTTATGAGCCAGATGAAAAGAAACAGTTGAAAATTGAATGGGCACTGCGCCGTAAATACGACCCTCCATGTGGCACAGACCCATGGCAGTGGGATTATTGAAAGGAGGCATATTTTATGGCGAAGAAGGGGTTCGCGTCTAAAGAAGCAGCAGAGGAGGCTATCAGGCAGTTAGCCCAACTTCCGCACTCAGAGCACTGGAACCCTTACGGTACCTATGTTCTTTGTCAAATTACGTCACTATCTTACGACCATGTCTTCACCGGCTTGATCATCCGGGGCGATATGCCTAGCGCCTCATA